>NZ_DAMBJX010000015.1:0-57845 GCF_032067225.1 Brevundimonas vesicularis
AGGGCCTGTATGCGCCCTTCATCCTGGTGCTGATCGCGCTGGCGGCCTGGACCGGATGGTGGATCTTCCTGACGCGCCAGATCGATACGCGGCTTGAGGCCCAGGTCCAGACCCTGCGTCAGGACGGCTGGGACATCCGCTTCGCCGACAAATCCATCAAGGGCTGGCCGTTTCGCACCCATGTAGCGTTGACGAACCTGATCGTTCAGGCGCCGTCGGGCCATGCGATCAAGGCGACCGAACTGGCCGCGGAGGCCAACGCCTATCAGCCGACCAAATGGGTGGTGGTGGCTCCGCAAGGCCTGATGCTGACCCGCGCCGGCAAGGGCGAGGTTGCGGTCAAGGGCGACGCCATCCGCATGAGCGCCAGCGGCATCGATCAGCGCTGGCCCAATCTGGCGCTGGAGATGGTCAATCCGGTCTTCACGGCCCAGACCGGCGCCGAACCCTTCCCCATCGCTCGCGCGGCGCGGATCGAATTCTATGCTCGGCCGCATCTGGAAGGTTCGACCGCGCCGACCGACGACGTCGATGTCATGTTCCGGCTGGTGGACGGGCAGGGGCGGGCGGACGGCCCCGTCGAAGGCTTCGCCCAGGACGGCCGCCTGACGACACAGCTGGAGGCCGAGATCGGCCAGGCCAGCCTGCTGAAGGCTGGCGGCGATGCTGCGGGCGTCTTCTCCGCCTGGACAAAGGCGGGCGGAACCTTCCGCAATGTGCGCGGCGATCTGCAGGCCGGCGACAGCCGCGCAACCCTCTTCAGCGATGTCTTGCGAGCCGATGCGAACGGCCGGCTGACCGGCCAGGTCCAGCTCCAGGCGCAAAAGCCTCTGCCCGCCCTGGCCGGCCTGATGGCGACGCGTCAGGGGCCGGTGAATCGCATCGGTGCGGCAGGGGCCGCCGCCGCAGCGGGCGCCGCCGAGGCGACGGGTAAGGAGCAGCTGCCGCTGACGCTGGTCTTCCGCGACGGCCGCACCTGGCTCGGCCCCTTCCCGCTGGCCCCGGCGCCGAAGCTGTTCTAATGGCCCTGCTGGACGAGCCCGAAGCCGACGACGTCCTGCTGGCGCTGGATCGCGCCCTGGTCGAGGCGGTGCGGGCGCGGGTCGCCGCCGGTCCGCGCGACCGAGCCGACGCCTCGGCCATCGCCCTGCGTCAACTGTTAGACGGCGCCTCGCCCGATGAGGGTGCGGCGGTCAAGGCGGTGTGGGGCCGGATCGAGGTAGCGACCGGACCCGCGCTGGTCGTCTGTGGCGGCGTGGCCCAGGCCCTGGCCACGGACCGCTATGGCCTGCGGTCGCGGCCTATGTCCGCCGACGAGGCGTTGAAGGCGGCAGAGGCCGGCTCGCGCGCCGTGATCGACCTGTCGCCCGACCGGCCGTGGTGGGGCCGCCTGCTGGCGCGGCCCGAACTGAAGATCGTCGCCGCCCTGCCGGACGACCGGCGCGGCCGGCCCCAGGCCTTCGTCGTGTGCAAGGAGATGTCCGGCCCCACGGGCGACGACCGCAGCTTCTGGGTCACCGACAGCGGCTGGTCCGAGACCAAGATCGTGGACGCCCTGGGTGACGCGGGACTGGTCGCAGATCCGCTGGCGGCGGCGGGCGGGTTGAAGCTGTTCATGCTGACGGGCTATGTGCAGGTCGACGACGGGCGGCTGAAGAGCGCGCCCGGACGAATGAGCGGCGTGATCGGCGCCGCCCCCATCTTCTGAGATCAAGGCTTTCCATGACCGACGCGACCGCGCCACACGGCCCTGCCCCCAAGCCCGGCATCCTCGACATCGCCCCCTATGTCGGCGGCAAGTCGTCCATCGCCGGCGTCGCCGAGCCGATGAAGCTGTCGTCCAACGAGAACATGCTGGGCGCGGGCGAAAAGGCGCGTGCGGCCTATGAGATGGCAGTCAAGAATATCCACATCTATCCCGACGGCCGGGCGACCAAGCTGCGGAACGCGGTATCGGAACTGCACGGGCTGGAGCCTGACAGGCTGATCTTCGGCAACGGCTCGGACGAGGTCTTCGCCCTGTTGAACCAGACCTATCTGACGGCGGGCGACAACATCGTCTGCGGCCAGTACGGTTTCCTCGCCTACCGCATCAGCGCCCTGGGCTGCGAAGCCCAGGTCAAGCTGGCGCCCGAGCCGAACTTCAAGGCCGAGGTCGATGCGCTCCTGGCCCAGGTCGATGACCGCACCAAGATCGTCTATGTCTCCAATCCGTCCAACCCGACCGGCAGCTACAACACGGGCGAGGAAATCCGCCGCCTGCACGCCGCCCTGCCGGCCCACATCATCCTGGTCGTGGACGAGGCCTATGCGGAATATGTGACCGAGGCCGACTGGGAAACCGCCTTCCCGCTGGCCAAGGACGCCGAGAACATCGTCGTCACCCGCACCTTCTCCAAGATCCACGGCCTGGGCGGTTTGCGTATCGGTTTCGGCTATGCGCCGCTGAAGGTCGCCGAAGCCATCGACCGGATTCGACTGCCGTTCAACGTCTCGGTGCCGGGGCTTGAGGCCGCAACGGCCGCGCTGTCGGACGAGGCGCACCAGACGGCGTCGCGCGATCTGATCTCGAACTGGAAGCCGCGCCTGACCCAGGCCCTGCGCGGCTTTGGGCTGAACATCCTGCCCAGCGCCGGCAATTTCGTGCTGGTGCTGTTCGACAGCGCCAAGCGCGCCGCCGCCGCCAACGACTATCTGAACACCAAGGGCATCATCGTCCGCCCCGTCGGCGGCTATGGCCTGCCGCAAGCCCTGCGCATCACCATCGGCACCGAAGACCAGAACCGCGCCGTCATCGACGCGCTGAGTGAGTTCGCGGCCACCTGATCAAAGGGCAAGAAGCGGCGGCCGCATCCGCAGCCGCCGCCTTGCTATCAGCCGCCGAAGCGACGGGCGATGAAGACGCCGGTGCGGACGGCGTCGTCGCTCTGCGACAGGGGGCTGTCGGCCACGTCGCCCAGGCGGCGTTCGTAGTTGATCAGGCCGCCCGCACCCCATTTGTCGCCGACCGGGACCAGCAGGACCAGGCTGGCGCCCGCGCCCTGCAGGCCGCCGCCGGGGGAATAAGCGCTGATGCCGTTGGCGGCCGCCTCGGCGGTGCTGACGCCATAGTAGGCATCGGCCAGTTTGGAATCGCCGCCGCGCACATAGACCGAGGCGTTCAGCAGGCCGACCGACGTCACGCGCTGATGACCGACGGAGGCATAGTATTCCGTGCCCTCGCTGACGTCGGACACGTCGCGGCTGATCCGACCGCCGACCACCACATTGCCGGGCAGACGCTTGTAGGCGTAGGCGGCCAGGTCGGCGCCGAAGCCCGGACGATCCAGCGTCAGGCCTTCGATATCATCGGCCGAAAAGCGCGGGCGCAGTTGCAGGCCGGCGCGGAAGTCGTCGGTCTTGATCGCGTTCCAGCCCAGGCCGTCGATCGGGTTCAGATAGACTAGGTCGCGATAGTTGGCCGAAACCCACGGGGCGACCGTTGTCTTGGAGCCCGTGTCGCCGTTGGAGTCGTTGCGATAAAGGACGCCCGCGCCGAGATCGACGGTCCAGTTCTGGGGGGCGGGCCGGATCTGCTCATACGGTTGCGACTGGGCCAGAGCGGAGCCGGCGACGGCGGCGAAGGCGACGGAGAGCAGAAGGGGACGAAGCATCGGGCGTTTCCATGGGTGGCGCCCGAGCGGGGAGGTCAGGCCGGTTCAGAATGCGCAAGCTGGGCCTTTGGCTCCAGCAGCGCCAACGACGCCGTCTCTATGCGACTTTCCAGCAACGCCATCATGGCCCCGCGCTTCAGCTGGGCCGGGATCGGCTCAAGGAATTCGAACACGACCGTGCCGGGATACCGGCGGAAACCATGAGCCGGCCAGTGGACGCCGGAGTTGGTGGCGACGGGCCAGCAGGGGCCTTCCAGATCGCGATAGATTGCGGCGACGCCGGGCTTGTAGTCGCCCGGCACGCCCGGATCGTTGCGAGTGCCCTCGGGGAAGATGACGATCTGGCGGCCTTCGGACAGGCGGTCGCGCGCCTGTCGCGTCATGTCTTTCAGCGCCTTGGCGTGGCCCGCGCGATCCACGGCGATCATCTTGGCCTTCCAGGCGAACCAGCCGAAGAAAGGCAGGGGCATCAGCTCCTTCTTCATCACGAAACAGGCGTCGGGCAGGACGGCCAGCAGGGCCACGATGTCCAGCATCCCCTGGTGTTTGGACGCGATTAGGGCGGCGCCGGACGGGGCGTGCTCCAACCCGCGCACCTCGACCTTCACCCCCGCGATCCAGCGCAGGCCGAACAGGACGATCTTCGCCCACAGCTTGCACACGCCCTGCACATAGCGGTGCGGCAGCAGCAGGACCGGCGACAGGCCGATGGCGATGATCGGCATCGACAAATAGAGCCAGGCGGTGAAGATCAGGGAACGCAGGGTGTTCACTTAGGACGCGGCCTTTTCGTCAGGGGCGGTTTCGCTCTCGGCCGGTACGGCGGCGGGCCGGTCGCGGGTGATGCGGCGCACGCCCTCACGGCCCAGGACGGCGAGGTATTTCATATATTCCAGCGTCATCCGACGCGCGGTCACCGCCGCCCGCCACCAGCGCGCATTGTCCAGCGACGGGGTGGAGATGGCGTAGGGCGTCAGTTTCACGCCCGGCAGCTGGCCCCGGATTTCGACCAGCGAACGCGGCATATGATAGTCGGAGGTCACGACGATCAGGCTGCGATAGCCCTTGGCGCGGCTCCAGGCGGCGATCTCCTGAGCGTTGCCGACGGTGTCCTCGGCCTCGAAACCCAGATCGACGCAGCAGTTGAACAGGCGGCTGGAGCCGGGGGTCAGCTCGCGCAGCTCCTGACGGCGCACCTCGCGATTGACGCCGGAGATCAGCACCCGCTCGCCCTTGCCCTGTTCCAGCAGGCGGATGGCGGTGTTGACCCGCTCGGACGACGGACCGGTGAGGGCCACGATGGCGTCGGCGCGGGCGGGGTCGTCGGCCGGCGTCAGTTCGCGCACCCGGTGGGCGAAGGCGAACAGGCCGACTAGCCAGATCAGACCGGCGATGAAGATGACGCTCAACAGTCTCATGCGCCCCCTCCCTCTGTCGGCCGTCCTGAAGCCAGCATTCGCATGGCGGCGAATCTCGCCGCGAGAACCGCAACCGTAGCCGCCAGCAGCGGGCAAGGCGAGAGCAACGCCAGGTCGCTCCAGCTGATGGGCAGGGCCGCCGTCAGGCCGCCCGATCCGCCGATGAACCGCAGGAGGATCAGAAGGACCGCCGCCAGTCCGGCACCGATCGCACCCGCGCCGGCCGCCATCAGGCCGAACCGTCGCTGGAACAGCCAGGCGATGGTCCCGTCGGTCGCGCCGTTCAGGCTCAGGGTCTCGATCACGCCTTGACCCGCCGCCAACCCCGCCCGGGTCGCATAGGCGATGGCGGCGGCCGCAGCGAAGGCGACGGCCAGGAAGGCGGCGCCGGCCAGGACCGTGATCATGCCGGCGGACCGCTCGACCTCGCCGCGCCACAGGCTGTGATCGTCCACCGTAGCGTCCAGTCCGGCCTCGGCCAGGGCGCGGCTCAGGGTGACGGCGCTGGCGGGGGCGTCGCGGTTCAGCCGCACGGTCACCAGATGGGGCAGGGGCAGATCGGGCAGGACTGCGTCGCCGAGCCAGGGGCGCAGCAGATCCTCGGCCGCCTTGCGGCTGAGGGCGGCGGCCTCCTCCACCCCATCGACGCCGGACAGGGTCTCGGCCGCGCGGGCGGCGGCGGTGTCGCCGGTTTCGCCGACGCGGGGGCGGACCTGGACGGTGGCCTCGGCGCCCAGCTGTCGGGCCCAGCCGTGCGCGGCGCGGTCGGCGGCCGAGGCGGCGACGGCGGCGAGGCAGGCCAAAAAGCACAGGACGGCGATGACGGTCATCAGCCACGGCTCGCCGGCTGCGGCGGGCGGCAGCAGGCCGGGCCGGCGGCTGGAGAGACTAAAATCGGACAGACGGATCATGCGGTGGCCCGCGAGGATTCGCTGAGCCGTCCGGCCTCCAGCCTCAAGACGCGCGCGCCGGATCGCTGGGCCAGGGCCTCGTCATGGCTGGCGATCAGGACGGTGGCGCCCAGTTTGTTCAGCGACTGGAACAGCCGCAGCAGCTTGTCAGCCATCACGGCGTCCACGCTGCCGGTCGGTTCGTCCGCCACGATCAGGCCGGGGCGGGTGATGACGGCGCGGGCGATGGCCAGCCGCTGCTTCTCACCGCCGGACAGGGCGGGGGGACGGGCCTCCATCCGGCGACCCAGGCCCACCCATTTCAGCATCTCGCGCACGTCGTCGGCGTACTCGGCCTCGGATCCGCCCGCGAGCCGCAAGGGCAGGGCGACGTTGTCGAAGGCCGACAGATGATCCAGCAGGCGGAAATCTTGGAACACCACGCCCATCCGCCGCCGAAAGGCCGGGATGTCGCGACGATCGATGCGCGTGACATCCGATCCGAACAGGCGGAGGGTTCCCGTTCGGGGTTGGTCCGCCAGCGTCAGCAGACGCAGCAATGAAGACTTTCCGGCCCCGGACGGCCCGGTAAGAAAGTGGAAAGAGCCGCGCGGCAAAATGAGGTTAACGTCCCGCAGCACGTCGGGCGCGCCGACATAGCCGAAGCCGACGCCAGACAGGCGAACGGTCTCGGTCATAGCGGCGGGTTCGGCGGGCGAGGACGGCATGGTATGTGTTTCAGGAACAGGGCGCGGCGTCGCGCCTTACGGGAGGGGGCGACAGCCTCGCAGTCAGCCACATGATACTGACCTGCCCCGCCTGCGCCACCAGCTATTTCATTCGTGACGAAGCCATAGGCCCCGAAGGCCGCAAGGTGCGCTGCCAATCGTGCGGCGAAGTCTGGCGCGCGACGCCGGACGAGCCGCTGGAACTGACCTTGACGCCCGACCCGGTGGTCGCAGCCGCCGCCACGCCTGCAACCTCGCCCGAACCCGATCCGGCGCCGACCGCCGCCAGCCTGGCCGAAACGCCGGCGCCGGAGTTGCCCCGGGCGTTCCGCGCCCGCGCCGATCGCCAAAAGAAGCTGCGCCGCGCCGCCACTCAGGGCGTGATCTGGGCGGGTCTGGCCAGCGTCTTCATCGGCCTGATCGTTTCGGCCTTCCTGTTCCGCGTCGAGATCGTTCAGGCCTTCCCCCGAGCCGCTTCGGCCTACAAATTCTTCGGCGCGCCGGTCAATCCGGTCGGGCTGGACTTCGAGGCGCTGACGGCCAAGGCTGCGCCGAACCATCCCGGCATGGTCGTGGTGTCCGGCGCCATCCGCAATGTGCGCGACGTCGAGATCGTCTCGCCGCCGATTCGCGTGGCCCTGCTGGACGCCGCCGGCGCCGAGGTCGGGTTCAAGATCGTGAAGATCGACGCGGCGCCGGTCCTGCCGGGCAAGGTCCAGGGCTTCGCCGCCCTGATCCCCGATCCGGGCGGCCACGGGGCCGGGATCGGCGTCGACTTCGCGCCGGCCAGCCCGGCGCCTGCCAAACCCCCAGCTGAACACAGCGGACATGATGCGAAGGCCGCGCCCGCGCACGCGACGCAGCCTGCCGCCGAAAGCTCTCAAGGACTGCGCTCTGCGACGGCGCCCGGCGCCGAGGCGCCGAACACGGCCGCGCCGATCGACGCGCGGCCGGTCGGGGCTGTGGACAAGGGGCATGGTGAGGCGGTATCGGCCTCGCATCATGGCTGATCCCTCCCCGACGCCGACCGTTCTTCTGTCCGAGGCCGAGGTGGCGCGCATCGTCGCCGACCTGGCCCGGCGGATCGCTCCCATCATCGACGACGACACGGTCGCCGCCGTGCTGCTGACCGGCGGCCTGTGGTTCGCCGCCGACCTGACCCGCGCCCTGTCGCGCGTCGGCCGCAACGTCCGTTTCGACGCCCTGTGGCTAGCCTCCTATGGCGACGAGCAGACCAGCCGGGGCCGGATCGACGTCTATGCGCCGTTCCAGCGCCCGATCGCGGGACGCCGCGTCCTGATCCTGGACGACGTGTTCGACACCGGCCTGTCGCTGGCCGAGGCCGTGCGCATCGCCAAGGACGCCGGCGCATCCGAAGTCCTGACCTGCGTCTTCGCCAGGAAGCCCTGGCCCAAGCCCCGCGCGCCCGAGCCGGACTTCGTCGGCTGGGAGGCGCCGAACCGCTTCCTGGTCGGCTATGGCCTGGACCATGCCGGCACGCTGAGGGGCTTGCCGGACATCTGCGCCCTGGACTGAGTTCAAGGCGCGGCGACAGCGGGGATAATCCGTCCGGGGCTGAATTTCCGCCCGGTTCGGCGTTGACTCTCCGACACCCTTCCGTATATGTCGCCGCTCTTCGCCGCCGGGGCCCTCTCCGGGGGCGTATCTTTTTTTGCGTTTGCGCTGAGGCTTCAACATGTACGCGGTGATCAAGACCGGCGGCAAGCAGTACCGGGTCCAACCGGGCGACACCATCGTCGTCGAAAAGCTCGACGGCGACGCCGGCGCTGAGCTGAAGTTCGACAGCGTCCTGATGCTGGGCGGCGACAAGGGCGTGACCCTGGGCGCCCCCCTGATCGACGGCGCCTTCGTCGGCGCGACCCTGGTCGAGACCCGCAAGGGTGAGAAGATCAAGATCTTCAAGAAGACCCGTCGCCAGGGCTATCGCCGCACGAACGGCCATCGCCAGATGGAATCGGTCCTTCGCATCACCGGCATCGAAGGCGCCGGCGAGACCGCCAAGTGGGACGGCAAGGTCGATCTGACCACCAAGGCCGAGATCAACCTGCGCGCTCGCAACCTGGCCGCTCGTGACGCTGCGTCCTCGCTGGGTTCGACCGAGACGGTCGTGACCGACGTGGACGGCGCCGAGGTCAAGGGCGTCGTGGTCGAGAGCTCGGCTCCCGCCAAGAAGGCCCCGGCCAAGAAGAAGGCTGCGCCCAAGGCTGAAGCCGCCGGCGACGAAGCCTAAGACATTCACCGGCGCTCACCGCGCCAGACCAGTTAAGAGAGACGTCCTCAAGTAGGCCGAAAGGCCGGTAGGACCCTCAAGAAAGTACGGAGCGGCAAGATGGCTCACAAGAAATCCGGTGGTTCGTCGCGTAACGGTCGCGACTCCGAGTCGAAGCGCCTTGGCGTGAAGAAGTATGGCGGCGAGCGCGTGCTGGCCGGCAACATCATCGTGCGCCAACGCGGCACCACCTTCCACGCCGGTGAGAACATGGGCATGGGCCGCGACCACACCCTGTTCGCCCTGACGAACGGCGCTGTGAAATTCACCACCAAACGTGGCGGCCGTTGTTACGTGTCGATCCTCGCGGCCAACGACGACGCCGCTCAGGCGATGGCCGCCGAGTAACGCAGTCTGGACCTTCCCGGATCGCGTTGCTCCTGCCAGCAGCCGATCCGGACCAGGGATGATAATCCGCGGGGAGTCTGGATCACCAGGCTCCCCGTTTGCGTTTCCCCGCCTCGAAGACCGTCCGAGCCCTTCAAGGAGATGGTCGATAATCCGAGGCAACGCCTATGTGCGTCATCGAAACCTCTCCTGTCGTCGAGACCCGGCGCCTGATCCTGCGCGCGCCCGCGCCCCAGGATGCGCCGCGCATCGCCGCCCTGGCCAACGACCTAGACATCGCGCGCATGACCAAGCGGATGCCGCATCCGTTCCAGATGCGCGACGCCGACGACTTCGTGCTGCAGGTCGCATCGCAAGATCCCAGGCGAGCCAATACATTCGTCATCGACCATGAGGACGTGGGGCCCATTGGTGTCATCGGCCTGTTCGAGGGCGAGGACCGGGTGCCGGAAACCGGCTACTGGATCGGGCGCGAATACTGGGGCCGGGGCTTCGCCACCGAGGCGCTGGACGCCGCCCTGGTCTGGGCCAGCCGAAAGTGGAAGCGCCGGGCGCTGGTCGCCGGCCATTTCGCCGACAATCCGGCCTCTGGCCGCGTGCTGGAAAAGGCGGGCTTCCTCTACACCGGCGAGACGCGCCGGGCGTGGAGCCGGGCGCGTCGGGCCGAGGCCGATACGCGCATGATGGTGTGGCTGGCCTGACGGCCAGCCCGCAATGTCAGCCGCCCGCCAGGGCGGGGCCATAGACGGCCGCGACGGCGACGGCGCCCACCACCAGCATGGCGCCCGCGCCGGCGATGAAGGTGGCGATGGTCTTGGACCGGCGACGGCGCATGCCGCCCGCCTTGTATTTGCGGATGATGACCGAAGGCCCTCGCGTAAAGGCCTCGGATCCTATGATATTGTGTTGGGACAAGAAAAAAGCTCCCCGAACTCTCGCACAGAAGCAGCGATCAGTCCGGGGCGCTCGTGGTCAGAAGATGGCGATCCGCGTTACCGGGGTCGCATCTTCGTGAGAAGGGGCACGCGGGTCACAGGGTGACGGAGACGACCCGGCCGCCGCGCGTCTGCACCGACTGCATCAGCACCAAGGGCGCATCGCCTTAGGTGACCGGCACGATCAGGAACCAGCCGCCGTCGGGCAGGCCATCGAAGCGGAAACGGCCGTTTTCGCACCGCTCGGAGCGAACATAGTTGCGATAGTCGGCGTTGGCGTCGGCGACGGTGCGGGCGCGGACGACGGCGGCAGGCACGGCCGCGCGCTGGGTCGAACCGTACAGGGTGCGAATGCGGGCGCGGGTGTAGGGGGTGTCCGGCGTCAGGCCGACGCTGGCGACGCAGTCGAAGGCCTTGCCGTCCCGGGCGAAGGCGATCTGGCCCTGAATGCTGTTGCGGCCGGGCATTTGGGACCAGCCGAAATCGGCCTCGTTGAAGGCGGCGGGGCCCCCGTTCGGCAGGCCGCCGCCGGCGGTCGGCGCACAGGCGGAGAGGGCTGCGGCGGTCAGGGCGAGAGCCAGGCCAGGGGCGGCGAACGAACGGATCGACATGGGGCTTCCTCCGGGATTTCGGGGTCGTGGGGGACGACGGGCCTCACTATCGCACGACAGGCCGGGCGACTTCCACGCCCAAGATTCCCCCTCTGGACCCGGACCCGACAACGCGCGAAACAGGCCCGACAACGCGCCCAGTCGTCGAGGCGCGACAGCTCGGAAACGCCCCGTATGACCGTCACCTTCGCCGATATCCAAGCCGCGCGCACCCGGATCGCCGGCGCGGTCGACCGCACCCCGACCCGCTATTCCAGAAAGCTGTCGCAGCTGACCGGAGCCGAGGTCTGGGTGAAGTTCGACAATTTGCAATTCACCGGCAGCTTCAAGGAGCGCGGGGCCCTGAACCGGCTGCTGATGCTGAGTCCCGAGGAGATGAAGCGCGGCGTGGTGGCCGCCAGCGCCGGCAACCACGCCCAGGCCCTGGCCTATCACGGCGGACGGCTGGGCGTGCCGGTGACCATCGTGATGCCCGAGGGCACGCCCTTCGCCAAGATCAACGGCACCCGCTCGCACGGGGCGACCGTGGTGATTGAGGGGCTGGACTTCACCGGTTCGACCGAAGCGGCCAAGCGGCTGGAAGCGGAAAAGGGCTATGTCTTCGTCTCGGCCTTTGACGACGAAGGCATCGTGGCGGGCCAGGGCGTCTGCGCGATCGAGCTTCTGGAGGATGCGCCCGAGGTCGAGGCCCTGATCATCCCCATCGGCGGCGGCGGGTTGATCGCGGGCTGCGCCATCGCGGCCAAGGCGATGAAGCCGGACATCAAGGTATTCGGCGTCGAGGCCGCGCGCTATCCGTCCTTCACCGCCAAACGGGCGGGCCAGCCGCCGGTCTGCACCGGCCAGACCATCGCCGAGGGCATCGCCATCAAGGCGGTTGGCGACATCCCGTTCGCCCTGGCCAACCCGCTGGTGGATGAGGTCTTCGTCTGCGAGGAGGCGGACTTCGAACGGGCCGTCGCCACCTATGTCACCTACGAGAAGACGGTGTCCGAAGGCGCGGGCGCCGGCGGTCTGGCGGCCCTTCTGGCCTATCCCGACCGGTTCAAGGGGATGAAGGTCGGGCTGGAGCTGTGCGGCGGAAACATCGATGCGCGGATGCTGGCGGTCGTCTTAAATCGCGAGATGGTCCGTGAGCGGAGATTGATCGTCTATCGCATTCTGGGCGACGACCGGCCGGGCATGTTGTCGGCCATGGCGGCGGTGATCGGCGGTCTGGGCGGCAACATCATCGACGTGGTCCACAACCGCCTGGCGCTGGACGTGCCGGCCAAGGGCGCCGAGTTCGACATCATGGTCGAAACGCGCGATAGCGCCCACGCCGACGAGATCGGCGAGGCCTTGAAGGAACGCGGCTATGAACTTCGGATGGGGTAAGGCGGCAATCGTCGCGGCCTTCTTGCTGTCGGGCTGCGGCCAAGCCGCGCCGGTCGATCCGAACGCGGGCAAGGCCGAGGCGGCCGCCTTCATGGCCAAGAACGCCAAGGACGAGGGCGTCCAGACCCTGCCCAGCGGCCTGCAATACAAGGTGGTGCAGGCGGGACCGGCCGGCGGCGTCAGCCCGGACCGCAATGACCTGGTCAAGGTCGACTACGAGGGCAAGCTGGTCGACAACAGCGTGTTCGACAGTTCCTTCGCGCGCGGGGCGCCGGCGGTGTTCACGCCCGAGGAGGTGGTCAAGGGCTGGACCGAGGCGCTGCAGAAGATGCGCGTCGGCGACGAATGGCTGCTCTATGTCCCGCCCGAGCTGGGTTATGGCGAGCAGGGCAATCCCAAGATCCCCGCCAACTCGGTGCTGATCTTCCGCCTGAAGCTGCTCGACGTGGCCAAGGTGCCCGGCGGCGGATCGGGCGTCGGCACGGCGATGGGGTGACCCTCACGCAATTCGTCGACTCGCTGCGAAGCGGGACCTAGACCTCAAGCGCGCCGCCATTCGGTCATGACTGCGGGGTCGGTCTCGGTCGTCGCCTTGGCCAGGGTCGCGAACGCGTCGGCCGGCATCAACTGCGACAGGGCCCAGACGGCGGCGCCGCGCACCAGCGATGAGGGGTCATCAAGCAGGGCTGTCGTCGGGGCGATCATGGTCGCGTCGGCCGAGTTGCCGACGGCGTAGAGGACGTTTCTGAGGAAGCGGTCGCGGCCGATCCGCTTGACCGGGCTCTTGGTGAACAGGGCGCGGAAGGCGGCGTCGTCCAGCGCCAGCAGGTCATGCAGGCGCGGGCTTTCAAAGGCCGCGCGGGGCGTCAGCCGGATCTCGCGCGCTTCCTGGGCGAACTTGTTCCACGGGCAGACCGCCAGACAGTCGTCGCAGCCATAGATGCGCGATCCGGTCAGGGTGCGGAACTCGACCGGCCAGGGACCGGCGAACTCGATGGTCAGGTAGGACAGGCAGCGCCGGGCGTCGAGCTGGAACGGGGCGGGGAAGGCGTTCGTCGGGCAGGCGTCGAGACAGGCGGTGCAGCGGCCGCAGTGTTCGCTCTCGGCCGCGTCCGGCGCGATCTCGGCGGCGGTCAGGATGGTCCCGAGGAACAGCCAGTTGCCGTGGGTGCGGCTGAGCAGATTGGTGTGCTTGCCTTGCCAACCCAGGCCGGCGCGCTGGGCCAACGGCTTTTCCATCAGGGGGGCGGTGTCGACGAAGACCTTGATGTCCGCGCCGTTGCGGGCGGCGATCTGGCCGGCCAGCTGTTTCAGCCGGCCCTTGATGACCTCGTGATAGTCGTCGCCGCGCGCATAGACCGAGATGTATCCGGCCGAGCGTTCGGCCAGCTGATCCAGCGGATTCTGCTCAGGGCCGTAGTTCATGCCCAGGACGATGGCGGTCCTGGCCTCGTCCCACATGGCCGTGGGGTGCTGGCGGCGATCCAGCGTCGTCTCCATCCATTCCATGTCGCCATGCCGGCCTTCGTCCACGAAACGCCGCAGCCGCTCGCCCGCCGGCCAGGCGTCGGCCGCCGAGGCGAAGCGGCAGACATCGAAGCCGAGCTCGGCCGCGCGCTGGCGGATGAAGGTTTTCAGGCGGTCGGACACGGGGCGGGGGATAGCACGAGGACGCCTCCCTGCGGAGCGGGGAGGTGGCGCGGCGCGTCTTCGCGCCGTGAGGGAGGGGTTCTTCAGCGCATCACTGGCGTCTGTGGGACTTCAAGAGCCCCTCCACCGCTACGCGGTCCCCCTCCCCACAAGTGGGGAGGAGACGACATCGTCATTCGCGCGATGCAGCCTCACCGTCGAACAGTTCGAGAATTTGGGCCCGAATGTCAGTGGGCCAAGAGGCGATCAGGGCGGTCAGACGATCGCGATCGCCGGCGAACAGGGCGCGGCTGGCCTCTTCGAAATCAGGGGCGTCGCCGGCCATTTCGACCATGAAGCCGTAGGCGGCGTCGGTGCGACGGCGGCGTGCATCGTTTCCGGCGCCGGTCTTGCGGGCCTGTTCCACCAGACAGCGCAGGGCGGCCGACGCGCCGCCCGGCTGGGTCGCCAGCCAGTCCCAATGACGGGGCAACAGAGTGACCTCGCGCGCGGCGACGCCCAGGCGCGGACGGCCGCGCCTGGGAACTTGGGCCAAAGCCGGTTCTTGTTCCCGAAGATCCAGATCGACCGGGCGACCGGTCGCCAGATCGAACACGCGCAGCGCGGCTTGAGGCGAGGCCGCCAGGGCCTTGCGGAAGACAGCAGCCACCGCGGCGTCCGAGCCTCTGGCGATACGGCGGGGACCGTCGAAAAGGACCAGATCGCGATCTTCGTCGCTCATGTATTTACCCGGATGAAATTGTCTGTCATGTTTATACCCGGATAAATAAGAGATCGCCATGACCCCGACAATTCGCAAGAGCCTGATCGCCGAATATAAGGAGCGCGCGACCATCGCCGGGGTCTATGCCGTGATCTGCAGCGCGACGGGTCAGGCCTGGGTCGGCAAGAGCCGCCACATCGACACCGAGCAGAACGGCCTGTGGTTCGCGCTGCGCCACGGCGGCAGTCCGTATCGGTCGCTTCAGGCGGCGTGGACGGCGCACACGCCCGAAGATTTCCGCTTCGAACAGCTTGACCGTCTGCCGGAAGACATCTCGGATCTGAGGCGCAAGGACGAACTGGTCAGTCGCGCCAAGCTGTGGATCGCCCGGTTGAGCGCGGAGGCGCTTTAGAAATCCAGATCCGCATACCATGCCGAAGGCGGCACGCCGACGAAGCGGTCGGCGAGGAGGGGGCGGAAGCAGGGGCGGGATTTGAGCTTGGAGTACCAGGTCTTCAGACCGGGCCAGGTTTTCCACTGGATTTCGCCGAAATAGTCCAGCACCGACAGGTGGGCGGCGGCGATCAGGTCGGCCTGGGACAGGCGGCGGCCGGCCAGCCAGTCGCGCGCGGCGACCAGGTCTTCCAGCATGGCGAGGTGGGATTTTAGGGCGTCGCGCCCGTCGCGCAGGGCGCGGGCTTCGGGCGGGCCCAGCTTGAGCAGCGGCTTTTCCATCCGCTCGTGGAGGAGGACGGCGTCGACCTCGTCCATGAAGCGGCGCTCGAACCAGCCGGTCAGGCGGCGCGCCTCGGCCCGTTCGGCGAGGTCGGCGGGCAGCAGCAGCGGCCCCTTCTGCTGATCCTCGATCCAGCCCAGGATGGCGGGCAGTTCGCACAGCACCAGCGGACGGCCGCGATCCATTGTCTGGATCACCGGCGGCAGGCCGGACGGATTGAAGTCATTGACCGGGCAATCGTCCTCCCACGGACGGACCGGGGTGTCGGTCCATTCGATCCGCGCCTCTCCCAGGGCCAGTCGCGCGGCGCGCGAGGCGGGCTGGAAGGCGAAGTGGAAAAGAACGCAAGGGTCGGCCATCTAAGGGTGATGCGCCCGGACCCGTTAAATCGGCGTTTACCGCATCAGGACCACGGCCCCTTGGGCGCGGGGCCGGTCGGGGCGGGCGTGGCTTGCGGGTCGGCGGGTGCAGCGGCGGGGATCACGGGCTGCGGACGGGCGTGGCCGCGCGGGTCGGCGTGGATCAGGATGTCGGCGGCGGGATATTGAGCCAGCACCCGGTTCTCGGCGGCGACGACGATGGCGTGGGCGGCGTCCAGGGTCTGGTGCGCGTCCAGGTCGACATGCATCTGGATCATCATCACCTGACCGGACATGCGGGTGCGCAACTGGTGCACGCCGAAGACCTGGGAGTCGGCGAGGACGGCCTTGGTGATGGCGGCGCGGTCGGCCTCGGGCACGGCGCGGTCCAGCAGGTGATCGGCGGCGGCCTTCAACATGCCGGTCGCGCCCCAGAACAGCCAGACGGCGACGACGATGCCTGCGGCCGCATCCAGTCCCGGCGCACCCAGGAAGGCGCCCGAAATCACGCCGATCAGCACCACGACGTTGGCAGCGAGGTCCGCCGCATAGTGGGCGCGGTCGCCGGCGACGGCGACAGAGCCGGTCTTCTTCAGCGTCTGGGTCTGCATCCACACCAGCCAGGCCGTGATGACGATGGTGGCGACCACGATCCCGCTCGCCCACAGGCCAGCGGTCACGGGGCGAGGATCGAAGATGCGCTGCACGCCCTCCCAGGCGATGAAAATGGCCGAGGCGAAGACCAGACCGGCCTGGACCAGGGCGGACAGGGCCTCGCCCTTGCCATGGCCATAGCGGTGGTTCTCGTAGGCCGGAGCGGCGGCCCAGCGCACGGCGAAAAAGGTGGTCAGGGACGCCGCCAGATCCAGAACCGAATCCGCCAGGGTCGCCAGGATGGAGACTGAGCCTGATGCGCCCAGCGCAAAGGCCTTCATCGCGATCAGCACCACCGCGACCCCGACCGACAGGCGGGTGATGCGGCGCGTGGCCAGATGGGCGTCGTCAAGCGAGGCGGGGGCGGGGGCGGGCGTCGTCATTGTCGGCTTCTTCTCGCGCAATCGTGGCTGAAAGCCAACCGCTGGCTCAAACGGGTCGTTCCGTCAGAAACGATCATGCTCTAGGGGGAAGGCATCCTGGCGCGGCGCGTTCCGGGCGCATTGGTTTTCGAGGGTCTCATGTCGGACTGGCTTGCCGCCATTATTCTGGGTCTGGTCGAGGGGCTAACCGAGTTCATTCCGGTCTCGTCCACTGGCCATATGCTGCTGCTGGGCCATTTCATGGGCTTCGAGAGCGCGGGCAAGACGTTCGAGATCGTGATCCAGCTGGGCGCATTGCTGGCCATCGTCAGCGTCTATTTCAAAAAGCTGTGGACGCTGGCGACGCGCTGGCCCTTCGACGCCGAGGCACGCCGGTTCCTGATCGGGCTGTTGGTCGCCTTCGCGCCGGCTGTCGTGATCGGTTTCCTGGCCTATGACTTCATCAAGACCGTGCTGTTCGAGACGCCGCAGGTGGTGTGCATCGCCCTGATCGTCGGCGGGGTGATCCTGCTGCTGCTGGACCGGATGGACAAGAAGCCCAAGTGGCTGGACGCCGAGGCCTATCCGATGCGGATCTATTTTTTGATCGGCCTGTTCCAGTGCCTCGCCATGATCCCCGGCGTGTCGCGGTCCGGCGCCACCATCGCCGGCGGACTGCTGCTGAAGACCGACAAGCGGTCGGCGGCTGAGTTCAGCTTCTTTCTGGCCCTGCCCACCATGGGGGCGGCGGTGGCCTATGACCTGCTGAAGAACCACAAGACGCTGGATTTCAGCGACATCGGCCTGATCGTTGTGGGCTTCGTCGTGGCCTTCATCTCGGCCCTGGCCGTGGTGCGCTTCTTGCTGGATTTCGTGTCCAGGCGCGGGTTCGGCGTCTTCGCCTGGTGGCGGATCGTGGTCGGGGTCGTGGGTCTGGCGCTGTTGCAGGCAGGGTTCTGAGACCATGACCACACTTCTGTATGGCCGCCCGCCGGTCGTCTTCGATCCGCCCGGCGATGCAATCCAGACCTCGCCCCTGATCCCCGACTCGGCGGCGCTGCAGGCGCAAGAACCGGGCTCGGCCGACAGCATCATGATCTACGCCCCGCCCGGCGTGCTGGAGCGGCGCTATGTGCTGGCCCTGGCGCTGACGGCGCTGAAGGTCGGGGGACGGCTGGACGTCATGGCGCCCAAGGACAAGGGCGGATCGCGCCTGGGCAAGGAGCTGAAGACGTTCGGCCTGGAGGTCGCCGAGACCGCCAAGGCGCATCATCGTCGCTGCATCGTCATTCGGCCCGAAACGGTCGAGGGGCTGGACGAGGCCATCGCCGCTGGCGGGCCGCAGATCGTGCCGGGACTGGAGGCCTGGTCCCAGCCCGGCGTATTCGCCTGGGACCGGATCGATCCGGGCTCGGCGTTGCTGGCCGAACATCTGCCGGCGATGAAGGGCGAGGGGGTTGATCTGGGCTGCGGCTATGGCGCGCTGTCGATCGTGGTGCTGCGCTCGCCCGCCGTGAGCAAACTGAAGATGGTCGATCTGGATCGCCGCGCCATCCAGGCCGCTCGCCGCAATATTGAGGACGACCGCGCCAAGGTCTGGTGGTCGGACGCCCGCACCCTGGAGGCCAAGGGCGACAAGGATTTCGTCGTCAGCAATCCGCCCTTCCACGACGGCGGGGCCGAGGACCGGCGGCTTGGTCAGGCCTTTATCCGGAAGGCATCCGAACTGCTGAAAAAGGGCGGCGTCGCCTGGGTCGTGGCCAACCGGCACCTGCCGTATGAGGCCGAGTTGAACGCGGCGTTCAAGCGGGTGCGGCTGGTCGCCGAGGCGGGCGGCTACAAGCTGTTCGAGGCGGTAAAGTGACCGCGCTCAAGCAGTCCGAAGGGCGGTAGCGCATGAAGAAAGTCCCGACGTCGAGGGTCGATCGTCTGCTGGGCTCGATGGGCTATGGTTCACGCGCCGAAATGGCGCGGATGGCCAAGGCGGGCGGCATCGTGCTGGACGGGGCGGACCTGACGGACGTGTCCAAACGCATTGCGGTGACGCCGGACCTGCCCACGCGAATGGAGATCGACGGCGAGCCGCTGGACCCCGTGCAAGGGCTGGTGATCCTGCTGAACAAGCCGCTGGGCATGACCTGCTCACACAAGGAAGAGGGGGCGCTGGTCTATGACATCCTGCCGGGACGTTGGCGGGCGCGCGATCCCGCCATCTCGACCATCGGACGGCTGGACAAGCAGACGACGGGCCTGCTGCTGCTGACCGACGACGGCGATCTGCTGCACCGGGTGATTTCGCCCAAACGCCATGTGGCCAAGGTTTACCGGGCGGGTCTGGCGCGACCGCTGACGGGCACGGAAGGCGCGCTGTTCGCCTCGGGCGAGCTGGTGCTGGAGGGCGAGGACAAGCCGTTGGCGCCGGCGGTGCTGGAGGTGGTGTCGCCGACCGAGGCCCTGCTGACGGTGACGGAGGGCCGCTATCACCAGGTGCGCCGGATGTTCGCCGCCGCCGGCAACCACGTCGAGACCCTGCATCGCGAACGGCTGGGCGGACTTGGCCTGCCCGCCGATCTGGCGCCCGGTCAGTGGCGGCTGGCGACGGCGGATGAGGTCGCCTCGATTTTCACGACGCCCGAGAGCCTGGGTTGAAGCTCTTGACGCCTGCGGGATCGGACGCGCAGGTCGAGGGATGACGACCAAGATCAAGATCTGCGGACTGACCACACTGGACACGCTGGACGTCGCCCTGGAGGGCGGGGTGGACTTCGTGGGGGCGGTGGTGTTTCCCAAAAGCCCGCGCCATCTGGGGCCCGAAGCCGCCGCCGCCCTGTTCGAGCGGGCGCGGGGGCGGGCGAAGATCGTGGCGGTGACGGTCGATCCCGACGACGCCCTGCTGCAACAGATCGCCCGGACGCTGAGGCCCGACTTCATCCAGTTGCATGGGTCTGAGGCGCCGGGACGGGCCGAGCGCGTGCGGGCGCTGACGGGGGCGGGTTTGATCAAGGCCCTGCCCATCCGGCAGGCGAACGACTTCACCGCCGCCGATGCGTGGGATGATCATGCTGATCATCTTATGTTCGACGCCAAGCCGCCGGAGGGTTCGGCGCTGCCCGGCGGGGTGGGACACAGCTTCGACTGGACCCTTCTGGCGGACCGGGCGTTTCGCCATCCGTGGTTCCTGGCGGGCGGTCTGAACCCGGACAATGTGGCCGTGGCGCTGAGGATTACGGGCGCGCCCATGGTCGATGTGTCCTCTGGCGTGGAAAGCGCGCCGGGTGTTAAGGACGCCGACCGGATCGCGACCTTCATCCAAAACGCGCGCCGGTCGTAATTGCGACGCCTCTCCGCGTGAAAGTCGAAACCGTGAACGCCCAGACCCCAATCCAAGCCGCCGATTCCACCCAGCCGCTGTCGAACGCCTATGCCTGGCCGGACGCGCAGGGTCGCTTCGGTCCGTATGGCGGTCAGTTCGTGGCCGAGACCCTGATGCCGCTGATCCACGAGCTGGACGCGGCCTATAAGGCGGCCAAGGCGGACCCCAGCTTCCAGGTTGAGCTGGACGAATACCTGGAGCATTACGTCGGTCGCGAGAGCCCGCTGTATTTCGCCGAACGCCTGACCGAACATTTCGGCGGCGCCAACATCTGGCTGAAGCGCGAGGACCTGAACCACACGGGCGCGCACAAGATCAACAACTGCATGGGCCAGATCCTGCTGGCCCGCCGCATGGGCAAGACCCGCATCATCGCCGAGACCGGCGCGGGTCAGCACGGCGTCGCCTCGGCGACCGTGTCGGCGCGCTTTGGCCTGCCTTGCACCGTCTATATGGGCGCAGTGGACGTGGAGCGGCAGCAGCCGAACGTGTTCCGCATGCGTCTGTTGGGTTCGGAAGTCTTCTCGGTCACGGCCGGCGCCGCGACCCTGAAGGACGCGATGAACGAGGCGATGCGCGACTGGGTCACCAACGTCTCGGACACCTATTACATCATCGGCACGGCGGCGGGCCCGCACCCCTATCCGGCCATGGTGCGCGATTTCCAGTCGGTGATCGGCAAGGAGATCAAGAGCCAGTCGATGGCCCGGATGGGCAAGCTGCCCGAAGCGGTGGTCGCTTGCATCGGCGGTGGCTCGAACGCCATCGGCGCCTTCCACCCCTTCATCGAGGACGAGGGCGTGCGGCTGATCGGCGTCGAAGCGGCCGGCCATGGTCTGGATACGCCGGATCACGCGGCCTCGCTGAAGGGCGGGCGGTCGGGCGTGCTGCACGGAAACCGGACCTATTTGCTTCAGGACGAGGACGGCAACATCGTCGAGGGGCACTCGATCTCGGCCGGGCTGGACTATCCCGGCATCGGGCCGGAACACGCCTGGCTGCACGATATCGGCCGGGCCGAATACCGCTCGGCGACCGACAATGAGGCGCTGGAAGCCTTCCAGCTGTGCTCGAAGCTGGAAGGCATCATTCCGGCGCTGGAGCCCGCCCACGCCCTGGCGCGGACGGGCGAAGTGGCGCGCGAAGTCGGCAAGGGCGGCGACGTCGTCCTGCTGATGTCGGGGCGCGGCGACAAGGACATCTTCCAGGTCGCCAAACATCTGGGAGTGAACCTGTGATCCGTACTCTTGTTGCGGCGACCGCCGTCCTGAGCCTGTCCGCCGCCGTTGTGCAGGCCCAGACGCCTACCCCGACGCCGGCCCCCTCTGCGCCGCAAGGCGGTCCGGCCGACGTCGGCCTGCTGCCGGGCGCGGAGCTGTCGCCCGATTGCGGAGGGCTGAACAATCTGACGGGGCGGGCCTGGTGCGTGACCGCACAGCTGGGCCAGATCGGCGCCCTGGCCGACGCCTATATCGCCGATCTGGAAACCAAGAATTGGCTGGCCGCCGGCGGTGACGACAACCGCGTCGTCTTCATCAAGCGCCGCGAGGCCGGCGGCTGCGACGGCATGCAGATGGTCGCCTTCTACGACACCACCAAGACCGCCGTCGCCGAACTGCCCGGCTATCTGGGCTTCGCCACCATTCCGGGCGACGTGTGCGCGGCTGCTGCGGCCGCGACACCGCCTGCCGCCGCCGGATCGCCGCAACAATGACCACCGCCCGTATCGACGCGCGCTTCAAGGCGCTGAAGGCCGAGGGCCGCGCCGCCTTTATTCCCTATGTGATGGGCGGCGATCCGTCGCGTGAAGAGGCGCTGACGATCCTGAACGGCCTGCCGGCTGCGGGCGCGGACATCATCGAACTGGGCTTTCCGTTCAGCGATCCGATGGCCGAGGGGCCGCCGATCCAGCGGGCGGCGATCCGGGGCATGGCGGCGGGTTTCGGCCTGCGCTCGACCATGGATCTGGCCAGGGAATTCCGTCAGGGCGACGACGCGACGCCGATCGTGCTGATGGGTTATCTGAACCCGATCGAGAGCCTGGGCTATGACGCCTTCGCCGCCTATGCCGCCGACTGCGGCATCGACGGGCTGATCGTCGTGGACTGCCCGCCGGAAGAGGCCGGGCCGCTGATCGAGGCGCTGGACAAGGTGTCGATCTCGCTGATCCGTCTGGCGACGCCGACCTCGGATGACGACCGGCTGAAGATCGTGGTCCAGGGCACGTCGGGCTTCGTCTATTACGTCGCCGTCGCGGGCGTGACGGGCGTCAAGGAAGCGAACGCCGACGTGGTGGCGCCGGCCGTGGAGCGGGTGCGCAAGGCCTCGGGCCTGCCGGTCGCGGTCGGCTTCGGGGTCAAGACGCCGGAACGGGCCGCCGAGATCGCCCGCGTCGCCGATGCGGTGGTCGTGGGTTCGGCCCTGGTGGACGAGGTGGCGGCGGCGCTGGAGGCGAACGAAGCCGTTGCGCCGCGCGTTCTGGCCCGCGTGAAGGCGCTGGGCGATGCGGTTCGATCCGTCGCCGCTAGTGCTTCCGTGGCGGAAACCGTCTAAGAGCGCGCGGATGAACGACAAGACCAAGCCTCAGGAAAAGCGCGGCGGCTGGCTGAGCCGCTTTGCGCCCGGCGTCCGCAAGATCGTGTCGCGCCGCGACACCCCGGACAATCTCTGGGTCAAGGATCCCGACAGCGGCGAGATGCTGTATCGCTCAGATCTGGAGGCCGCCCTTTGGGTGACGCCGTCGGGCCGGCATATGCGCATCGATGCGCCGACCCGCCTGAAGGTCACCTTCGACGGCGGCGTCTTCCAGGCCATCGACACGCCGGACGTGCCGGAAGATCCGCTGAAATTCTCGGACGGCAAATCCTACAAGGATCGCCTGAACGCCGCGCGCAAGGCCGCGGGCCGCAAGGACACCATGGCCATCGGCTATGGTTCGGTCGGCGGTCAGGAGGCGGTTGTGATCGTCCAGGACTTCACCTTCATGGGTGGGTCGTTGGGCATGGCGGCGGGCGAGGCCTTCATCAAGGCGGCGCGCGAGGCGGTGAGCCGCAAGGTTCCGCTGGTCTGTTTCACCGCCGCTGGCGGCGCGCGGATGCAGGAGGGCGCCCTGTCGCTGATGCAGATGGCGCGAACCACCCTGGCCATTGAAGAACTGAAGGACGCCAGACTGCCTTACGCGGTGGTCCTGACGGATCCGACGACGGGCGGGGTGACGGCCTCCTACGCCATGCTGGGCGATGTGCATCTGGCCGAACCGGGCGCCCTGATCGGTTTCGCCGGACCGCGCGTGATCGAGGCGACCATCCGCGAAAAGCTGCCGCCCGGCTTCCAGCGCGCTGAATATCTGCAGGAAAAGGGCATGGTGGACCGGGTCGTGACCCGAGCCGACCTGCCGCGCACCCTGGGTCAGATCCTGTCCATGCTGATGGGCGGCACGCGCGCCGCCGCCTGAGACCGCCTGAAGGGCCAGTCGATCGCGGTCGAGGCCCACAGGCACCACCAGACGATGACCGGCTGAAACAGCAGGCGCGGGCCGTGATAGGCCCAGCCCAGACCTGCGCCCGACGTCATAAAGTTCACGGCATGCTGGATATTGGCCGGATAGACGCAGACGGCGTAGGCGGCCAGCGCCCAGCCCGTCGCCACCCGCAGGCGCGAGATCATCAGACCCGCCGCGCCCAGCAGTTCGGCGATCCCCGTCAGGGCCACGACCAGGGCCGGCTGCGGAACCCACGCCGGCGTGATCCGCACGAAGGGGCCGGGGACCAACAGGTGCAGCACGCCTGCGCCCAGGAAGACGGCCGCGAGGACAATGCGCGCCGCGGTTCTGATCTGCGGCCTGGAAGTCATGTCGCGGTTCTCGAAATCAGGGGGTAAAGGAGGCGGATGGATCCCGTCTCCGAACGACTACGCGCGCGCCACCCCCAGCGGATCGACCTTTCGCTGGAAAGAATGCGCGTGCTGTGCGCGGCCCTTGGCGATCCGCAGCACAAGCTTCCGCCGGTGATCCATGTGGCGGGGACCAACGGCAAGGGGTCGACCGTGGCCCTGATCCGCGCCATCGCCGAGGCGGCGGGGCTGAAGGTGCACGCCTACACGTCGCCCCATCTGGTCCGGTTCAACGAGCGGATCCGACTGGCTGGAACGCTGATCGAGGACGATCATCTGAACGCGATCCTGGACCGGATCGAGGCGGTCATGGCCGAGACGGACAGCGAGGCCACGGTGTTCGAAAGCACCACCGCCGCCGCCTTCCTGGCCATGTCCGAGACGCCCGCGGACCTGGCCATCATCGAAGTGGGTCTGGGCGGGGTGCTGGACGCGACAAATGTGATCGATCGGCCGCTGCTCAGCGTCATCGCCCCGGTCGACTACGACCATGCGGAGTTCCTTGGCACGGATCTGACCGCCATCGCCTCGGAAAAGGCGGGCGTGCTGAAGGCCGGAGCGCCGGCCGTGATCGCGCGCCAGAAGGAAGAGGCGATGGCCGCCATCGAACGGCGCGCCGCCGACGTCCATGCGCGGCTGACCGTGCTGGGAGTCGACTTCGACGCCTGGGCCGAGCGGGGCGGTCTGGCGTTCCAGACGGCCGAACTGTTCATGGACCTGCCGGCGCCGGCTCTGGCAGGCGCGCACCAGATCGACAATGCGGCCCTGGCCGTGGCGGCGGCGGTCGAGCTGGACCTGCCCGAGGCCGCGATCGCCGAGGGGCTGAAGCGCGTGCGCTGGCCCGCGCGTCTGCAACGGATTTCGGCGGGGCCATACGGCGCTGCGGCCAAGGCGGCGGAGGCGGAGCTGTGGCTGGACGGGGGGCACAATCCCCATGCGGCGCGGGCGCTGGCGGCGTTTCTGGCCGAGCGTCAGGCGCGGGCGCCGCGTCCCCTGGCCCTGATTTGCGGCATGTTGAACAACAAGGATGCGGGCGGATTCTTCGCCGCGCTGAAGGACAGCCAAGCCACCGTCTTCACCGTCGGCTTTGACGGGGCCGCAGCCGAGCCGACGGCCCTGGCGGCCGTGGCGCGCGGGCATGGGCTGGCGGCGACCCCGGCGGGTTCGGTTTCTGAGGCGCTGGACCTGGCGCTACGCCTGGGCGCGGGCCGGGTCGCCATCTGCGGATCGCTGTATCTGGCCGGCGAGGTCTTGGGCACCAGCGAGGAAACCTGGCCGGTCTAGAGCCTGATCGGTTGAGATGGAATCGCTTCGCGATTTCATCGATGCCGTGAATCAGGCTCCAGAGTCATGCTGGACCGAACTCTGGGTTCGGATGGACTGCGTCCGACCAAACCCAGAGTTCGGTCTAGCGCGTCATCCAGGGCTTGGACTTGCCGGCGGCGATGCGGGCGGCCTGTTCGCGCTGGAAGCGACCGCCGCGCGGCGGCTTGGCGCGCGCATCCAGCCTGGCGTTCTTCAGGCGCAGGGCCTTCTGGACCGGGGTCTCGCCGGGGATGTCGTCAGCCGGGTTCGAGGTGTCTTCGTCGCTCATGGCGCCATCCTAGCATGAAAAACGCCCGCCGGTCGGACCGGCGGGCGCTTGAACCGACAGGGTCGAAAAGGCTTAGGCCTTGACGCCGGCCTCGGCCAGCCATTCGACGATCTTGCCCTTGGGCATGGCGCCGACCTTCATCGAAGCCATCTGGCCGTCCTTGAACAGCATCAGGGTCGGAATGCCCTTCACGCCCAGCTTGGACGGGGTCATGGGGCTGTCGTCGATGTTGATCTTGGCGACGGTGACCTGACCGCCCAGTTCGTCGGCGATCTGCTCCAGCGCCGGGCCGATCTGTTTGCAGGGGCCGCACCATTCGGCCCAGAAGTCCACCAGGACAGGGGTCGCGGACTTCAGGACGTCGGCGTCGAAGCTTTCGTCCGTGACTTTTACAGTCGCCATGAATGGCTCCTTGGGGCGCTAGCGCTCGGCCAGCGGGGCCTCGCTGCTTGAGCGCGAATGGGGGTTGGCCGGATGCGTCCGGGTTCAGTCGCAGATGTGGGAGCGAATCGCGGGCAATTCAACTGTCCGCCAACGCCGCGTCCAGCATCGCCTGCGGGATCGGCATCAGTTTGGGGCCGTCGGTCCAGACCAGGGCGGCCTCGACCGGGCGGTCGGGGTAGAGGCGTTTCAGCACGGCGACATAGACGGCGGCCTGCAAGACATAGGCGGGATCGACCCGGTCGAGGGCGTCGGGGGCGGGGCGGTTGGTCTTGTAGTCGATCACGAGCACCCGGTCGGGCGTGACCACCAGCCGGTCGATGCGGCCGTTGATCGCCACGCTCGACAGACCGGGTAAGGCGCCGGTCAGGGCCACCTCGGCGCGGGAGCCTGGGCCGAAAACGGGGGCGAAGCGGGCGTCGTCCAGCACCGAGAAGGCGGCGGCGATCATTTCGGCGCGCTGGGCCTCGTCCAGATCGGTCTCGCGCGCCAGAAGGCGCCGGGCGGCGTCCGGGCGGTCGGCGGGCGCGATCTCGGGCAGGCGTTCCAGCAGCCGGTGGATCAGATCGCCGCGCCTGAACCTACCCAGCGCCGCCCCGCCCGCCTCGGTCCTGGCCAGGGGCGAGGGGGCGGGAATGCGGATCGAACCTTCCATCCGCGACGGCGAGGCGAAGCGGGCGGCGGCGTCGGCCGGCGGCGGCGAGGCGGCCCAGGCGGGCAGGGCGGCGGCGGACCGCACTTCATCGGCGGCGACCGGGCGACGCTCGGGATCGACGCCATAGCGACGCACGCCTTTGTCGATCTCGCGCACCTGATCGCCCAAACGGTCGAAGGTTTCCGAGAGGATCGACCACCAACTGCCGGCCTCGGCGCCGCGGCTGGAGGCGCGGCCCATGACGATGACGCGGTCGCGGGCGCGGGTCAGGGCGACGTAAAGCAGGCGCAGGGTCTCGTCGTCGGTGCGGGCCTGGCGCGCGGCGCGGGCGTCGGCCGAGGCCGGGCAGTCGTCCTTCGCCGAGCCGGGCGCCATCAGCCAGGCCTCGCCTTCGCCCTCCGGCGTGACGGCGGGCATCAGGGATGGACCTTGCGCCTTCGCCTTCATAGTGGTGTCGGGCAGGATGACGATGGGCGCCTCCAGACCCTTCGCGCCGTGGACGGTCATCACGCGGACCTCGCCGCGCGCGCCCTCCAGTTCGCGCTTCACCTCGACGTCTGCGGCCTCCATCTGCGCGACGCAGGTCTCCAGATCGATCGCGCCCCGGTTCTCGGCGGCCAGCACCTGGTTCAGGGTCTCGTCGATGGCTTCTTCCGCCTCGCGGCCCAACCGGGCCAGGATGCGGGCGCGGCCAGATCGGCCCGTCTCGTCCACGCGGTTCAGGGCCTGAGAGAAGAAGGCGAAGGGATCGCCGCCGCGTACATCGATGGCGGCCTGCAGCGCATCGCGGGCGCGTGCCCATTCGGGGCGTTCGTGCGCCCGGTCGCGTAGGTCGCGCCACAGCTGACCGGCCTTTCGGTTCTCGCGGCCAGCCAGCGCATAGAGGCCGTCCTCGTCGACGTCGCACAGCGGGCTGCGCAGCACCTCGGCCAGGGACAGGTCGTCGTCGGGGAAGAGGGCGAAACGCGCCAGCGAGATCAGGTCGTCGAAGACGATATGGCTGGACAATTTCAGCCGGTCGGCGCCGGCGACGGGGACGCCTTCGGTCTTCAGGGCGCGGATGATCTCCTCGAAGGTCGCGTCGCGACGGCGGACCAGGACGATGTAGTCGCCATAGCCGGCGGGGCGCAGGTCGCGGGTGCTGCGATCAAAGACGGCGACGCCGCTTTCGACCTGGCGGCGGATCTCGCGGGCCAGGTCGCGAGCCAGGCGCTTGCGGGCGCTGCCGGAGCCTTCCTGATCGACCGGATCGTCCCAGGCGTCGGTCTCGGGTGCGGGCTCGTCCAGGAACAGGGGCCACAGGTCGATGGCGCCGTGCTGGCCGATGCGGGCGGGCAGGTGTCGGGCGATGTCGCCCTTGGGGCCGGTCAGGGCGCGGGTGCGGTCGGGGTCGGCGAAGACGGCGTCGACGAAGGCCAGCACCTCTTCGGTCGAGCGGTAGGAGGTGTTCAGTTCCGGCCCGGCGAACGGTTCGCCGGCGCCCTCGGCCAGAGCAAGGAAGGCGCCGCGTTCCTGGCGCAGCCGTTCGGGCCGGGCGCCCTGGAAGGAATAGATCGACTGCTTCTCGTCGCCGACGGCGAAGACGGTGCGGCCGGACTTTTCGCCGGAGTAGAACTCGCCGGTCAGAGCGCGGACGATGGCCCATTGTTCGGGGGCGGTGTCTTGGGCTTCATCGATCAGAACGTGATCGACCCCGCCGTCCAGCTTGTACAGCACCCATGCGGCGGCCCCGCTTTGGGTCAGCAGGGCGGCGGCGCGCGCGACCAGGTCGGGGAAGTCCAGCGCCCCGCGCTGGGCCTTGGCGGCTTCGTAAAAGGCGGCGTGGGCGCGGGCCAGGGTCAGGACCTTGACCGTATCATCGGCGACCTTGGCCTTGCGCAGAGCCTCGCGCGTGGCGAGGAACTTGGTCTGAAGGTCCAGCAGCCAGCCGACCGCGCCTTGCGGCGCCGACTTTGTGCCCATGCTCTTTCGCGGTTCGCCCGCCAGGGTGCAGAAGACCCCGGCCAGGGCCGCGAACCCGGCATGGGGCGGGGCGGCGATGCTCATGGCGTCGGCGATCTTCTTGTCGTTGGCCGAGCCGGTTTCCATGGCCTCGGCCATGCGGTTCCATTCGCCGGGATCGATGAAGGCGACGAAGTCTCGCTCCAGATCCTCCGGGCTGCGGTCGCGCTCGGCGCCGGTCAGGGCCCAGGGATCGGGCGCGGTTCCGGCCTCGGCGCGGTCGATATAGTCCAGCAGATCGGCGCGCCTGGCCTCGATCATCGACAGCAGGGCCTGGAACCGCTGCCAGTCCAGCTCGACGGCGAAATGGCTGTAGGCCAGGCCGATGGGGCCGTCCGGATCGGCGACGGCGGCGCGGGCCAGGTCTTCGCGCGCGGCATGGCTGAGGGCGGTCGCGGCCTGGTCTTCCAGCACGGTGAAGAGGGGCGAAACCCCAGCCTCCAGCGGGAACCGTCGCAGGAGTTTTTCGCAGAAGGCGTGGATGGTCTGGATCTTCAGCCCGCCCGGCGTCTCCAGCGCCCGGGCGAACAGCTTGCGCGCGCGGGAAAGCGCGGCGTGATCCATCGCCTGCGGGTCGCCGTCGTCCAGCCGGGCCAGTTCGCGCGATAGTGCGGCGTCGTCCAGCACGGCCCAACCGCCCAGTTGGTCGAACAGTCGGGCCTGCATCTCGGCGGCGGCGGCCTTGGTGTAGGTGACGCACAGGATGGCGCCGGGATCGACCTGATCTAGCAGCAGCCGCGCCACCCGGTTGACCAGGGTGGTGGTCTTGCCCGAACCGGCGTTGGCGGTGACGAAGACGGTCAGGCGCGGATCGGCGGCGACGATCTGGGGGGCGATGCTCATTCTTCGTCCCCATCGCCGATCACAGACCATTCCCAGACGCGGGCCAGATGATCGTAGTTGCCGCCCTGGTTGCCCATGAACTGGGGCGCGGCCCAGGAGACGTAAGGCGTGTTCTCGTCGTCGAACCGTTCGACGCGGCGCTTCAGCCCGTCCAGCGCCGCCTGTGCCAGGTCGGCGGCCTCAGAGCCCGAGGCGCGGGTGACGACTTCGCCCGCCGTCTTGCGCCCGACCACGCGGACATAGGTCAGTTCGTCGGGCGTGACCGGGCCGTTGGTGTCCTTGAACCCGCCGTCGGCCAGGATGGCGGCAGTCAGGGTCAGTTGCGGGGCGAAGCCGGACTTGACCTGTTTGGCGGACGGCGCCGCACCGGTCTTGAAGTCCATGACCGCCGCGCCGTCCGACGCCAGTTCGATGCGGTCGGCAAAGGCCTTGACGGTGAAGGTACCGGCCGGGGCGTCGAAGGTCATCGTCCCCTGCTGTTCCACCAGGATATCGACGCCGCGCGCCCGACGCCGGCGCTCGAACTCGGTCAGCCAACGGGCGCAGTTGCGGGCCAGCGGCGCCTCACGCGCCATGGCCGCATCCTCGAACCCGCGCGCGCCCAGTTCGCGCAGCAGATGGTCGTGCAGGATGGCCTCGCAATCGTCGGGCAGGTCGTTCGGCCAGTCCAGCGTCAGCCGCTCGATGGCGGCGTGGACGGCGTTGCCCCGAGCGAGCGCTTCGGCAGACGCGCCGGGCCGCTCCATCGCCTCCAGCCCCAGCACCCACAGGGCGTAGATGGCGTAGGGATCGCGCACCCAGCGTTCGATACGGGTGACATACAGGCTGCGCGGGCGGCGATGCACCGGCGGGCGCGGCTCGGGCCGTTTGGCGAACTGGGGTGGGCCGGGCGGCGGTGCATCCAGAGCGCGGGCCCAGTCGATGACGGCCGCCGGGCGGGCGATTGCGACGGGTGTTTCGACAGCGTTCGCGCCGCGCGTCAGCATCTCCAGCCTCCACAGCCAGCGCGAGCGGACGGCGGGCTGGCCGCCGCGCCGCTCGCTGTGGATCAGGATGACCTCGTCGGCGCAGGCGGCCTGGACAAAATCCTGCGCCGTCTGGCCCAGGCGACGCTCGGGCGGCGGCAGGCCCAGGGCCTTTCGCATCGGGCGCGACAGGAAGGGGTCGGTCGGCGCGGCCTGGGGCCATACGCCTTCCTCCATACCGGCCAGGATCATCCGGTCGGCCCTGACCAGACGCGCCTCGATGGCTCCCAGAATCCGCAGCGACGGATGGGTGGCCCCGCCGGTCCGCACGACGTTTTCCTTGACCAGGGACGTGACCAGTTCGGCCAGTTCCGCGCGGCGGATGCGGCCGAGCGACGCCCCGCCCTCGATCAAGCCAGACAACAAGGCGGCGGCCGCCTCGCCGTCGGGGCCGGCCCAGGCGTTCTGGCCGGCTAAGGTTTCGATCAGCCGGGTCAGGGCCGAGGCGGCGAGGTTCAGACCCGCATCGGGCGCGAAGACGGCGGTCGCGGCCTCGACGGCGGCCTGAAGCTGATCGACCAGGCGGGTCGCGGCCGACAGCCGGACCTGTTTCCATTCCGGCGGCGCCTTGCCGCGCCGGTCGGGCTGGACCGCCTCCAGCAGGCGGCGATGGATGGCGGCGAAGTCGCGCGGGCGGGGACCGCGCAGGGCGTGTTCCTCCAGCGCGGCGAAGGCTGCCGCTTGAGAAGCCTCGCCCAGATCGAACCGGGCCAGCGGATGTTTGACGGCGGCGAGCAGCAGATGGGGCTGGACCGGATCGGCGATCCAGCGGGCGCACAGATCGACCAGGGCGCCAGCGGGCAGGCGCGACAGGGGGGCGCCGGCGGACGAATCGGGGATGACCCCCCAACGCTCCAGCCGGGCGGCGACGCGGCGGCCCAGGGCCTGATCCGGCGTGACCAGGGCGCAGGTCTTGCCGGGCGTTTCCAAGGTCTCGCGCATCATCAGGGCGATGGCGGCGGCGGCCTCTTCCTCGGCGCGGACGGACAGAAGGGACAGGCCCTGCAAGCCCTCGGCGATCGGGTCCCGCGCCTCGCTGCGCGCAGCGGCGGCCGAGCGGATGTCGCGGATCGCGCGGCGCCAGTCGTCAGTGGCCTCGGCAGGACGCAGGGCCTCGTTGACCAGTCGCTGGCGCGCCAGTCCGCGCCCCTCGACGGCCGCAGGAACGGCGGGCCGGAACCAGGGGCGGACGCTCTCGCGCGCAGTCTCGCAGCGGTCCAGCAGCCGCTTCATCGCGCTTTGCGGATGCTGTTCGTCCAGCCGGTCCCAGACGCCGGCGTCCAGATCCAGGTCGAGGCCGGGCAGGACGACGCAGCCCAGCGGCGCCCGGGCCACGGCCTTCAGCACGTCGCCGGCGGCGGGGACGGTGCCGGTCGAACCGGCGGCGATGACGGGCTGGCGCGGCGGCTCGTGGTCCCACAGGTCGGCGAGGCGGCGCAGCAGGGTCGCCCTACGCCAGGCCGGATCGACCAGACCCAGTTCGGCCAGACGCTTCGGCCAGGCCTCGACCGCCAGACCCAGAAACTCGGCCGACCGTTCCCAGTGTTCGGCCATTTCGCCGTCGACTAGTGTGGCGATCCGCTCAGGGTTCTGAATCTCTTCCAGTTGGCAGGAATCGAGGAAGCCGCCCAGCGCATCGGCCAGATCCAGCGCGCGCATCGGGCTCAGGGACGCATCGAACTGGTCGACGATCATCCGCGCCATCTCGAACCGGCGGGTCAGGGCGGGGATGGCGGGCGGCAGGTCCAGGCCCAGGGCGCCGGGCGTAAACGGCGGCTCGTCCTCCTCCAGATCGCCTAGCGGCCGCACCTGAGGCAGCAGGATGGGGCGACCCTGCGACAGCTTGGACAGGGCGCCGGTGAAGGCGCGCGCGGCCCGGCGGTTGGGCAACAGGATGGTCGCGTCCGACAGGGTTTCGGGCGGCAGATCGCCCAGCCAGGCCAGCACCCCGGCGGCCAAATCCTCAAGAAACGGCCGGTGCGCGGGGATGGCGTACCAACGGGGAATAGCTCCCAGGAAAGGTTCGAAGCCGCTCACGCCTCTCCCGCCAGTTTCGCCTCGGCCTCATCGCGCGCCTGCGGGTCGCCGACGTGCATCCAGTCGCCGTCCAGGACACAGCCGAACAGACGTCCCTCAGCGGCGGACTTGCGCCAAAGGGGGCTGAGGGAGAAGGGGCCGTCGGGGCCGTGATCGGCATAGCCCGGCCGGGTGATGTGGACGCCCATAAAGGCGAACGGCGCGGACGGGGCGTCGCCGCGGAAGGTCAGCGTCCCGTCGTCGGCCATGAAGAAATCGCCGTCGCCCTCAAAGCCGATGGAGCCTTCGCGGCGGGCCAGCAGCAGGGCGGCGTCCATCGTCTCGGGATTCCACAGGCGGATCAGATCAGTGAGAGCGTCGCCTCGGTCGATCCAGACGCTGTCGATGTTGGCGACGAAGACGGGCTCCTCGCCGAGCAGGGCGTGGGCCTTCTTCAGCCCGCCGCCGGTCTCCAGCAGCTCGGCGCGTTCGTCGGAAATCACGATTTCGGGGCCGCGATTTTTAGAATTTTGGCCGCGCGCCGCCAGATGCGCTTCCAGTCGGTCGGCGAACCAGTGGACATTGACCACGGCGGTTTCGACCCCGGCGTCCGCCAGTCGGTCCAGCACATGGTCGATCAGGGCGCGGCCCTGGACCTCCACCAGCGCCTTGGGTCGGTCGTCGGTCAGGGGGCGCATGCGCGTGCCCAGGCCGGCGGCGAGGACCATTGCGGTCTTGGGGGCCGTCTTGGGGGCGGTCATGCGCGCACCTCGACAGGAACGTGACAGTCGAACCAGCGGGCGACGGGCGCCAGAGCCGGCTGGTCCAGATTGGCGTTCAGATGCCGCCACATGCGCGGCAGAAACTGGCGGTATCGCGGTTTTCCATCGCGCGCGATCAGCCGGGCGAAGATGCCGATGATCCGCGCCTCGTTCAGGGCGGCGAGGCCGGCGTAGTCGGCCATGAAGGCGACGCGGTCGACGCCGGGGCGCAGGGCGAAATAGCGGTCCAGCGCCTCGGCCTCCAGCGCCGGCGACACGTCTCGGCGGGCGTCCTGCAACAGGGAGTGCAGGTCCCAGGACGGGTGGGCGCGCACCGCGTCCTGAAAATCGATCATGCCGACGCGGGCGGCGCCGTCGCGCTGGGGCAGCCAGATCAAGTTCTCGGCGTGATAGTCGCGGTGGGCCATGACCGAGGCCCCGGCCGCGCCCGAGGCGACGATGGGCGCCCAGGCCGCGCGCCAGTCGGCGATGGCGGCGGCGTCGAAGCGGACCCGATCGTCGAGCTTCGGCAACCATTCGACGAACAGATCGGCCCCGCCCTGCAAGGCCGTCTCGTCATAGGTCAGCAGCGGCCAGTCGCCGCCGGGGCCGTGCAGGGTTTCGGGCGGAGCGCCCGCCTCGTGCAGAACGGCCAGGGCCTCGATGGCGGCCAGATACAGCGGCGTTTCGTCTGCGCCGTCTTCGATGACGCGGGCGAACAGGGCGTCGCCGAAATCCTCAAGCACAGCCAGGCCGTTGGCGGCGTCCAGCGACGGGATTTCGGGGGCGGACAGGCCCAGAGACTTCAGATGGGCCGCGACGGCGGCGAAGGCCTCGATCCTGCCGGCGGACAGGCGGGCGACGGCGTTCCAGCCGGCGGCGTGACGCTGCTCGGACGTCCAGCGCGGATCGCACGGCTGGCTTTCGGCGGCGGGCGCCTGATCCATCAGCATCAAGGTCGCACCGGACGTCGGCGTCAGCCGCTCATACCGCCGCGTCGAGGCGTCGCCCGGCAGGGGGGCGCGCACGGCGTCGGCCAGGCCGGCGGCCTTCAGGAAGTCGAGACGGAGGGTTTCGCGGTCAGACATGCAGATCCTTCAGCCCCGTTTCCCATCGGCCTACGCCGGAAACGGTCGCAAGCCTTCTTTGCAGAGCCCTATCGACGGGCTCGCGGAGCCCGTCTGCTTGAAGGCGTTCCGAGGCCGCGTCGAGCGTGATCTCGGACAGATGAATGATGAGCTGGTCCGGCCCCAGGAACCGGCCGGGGTCGTCGCCCAGACGCTCGGGCCATTCGATGATGGCGCACCCCTCGTCCAGAGCCTCGTCCAGGCCGATCTCGAACGCCTCTTCCGGTCGCGTCAGGCGATAGAGGTCGAAATGGGCGACGGGCGGGTCGCTTTCGTAGAACTGGACCAGGGTGAAGGTCGGGCTGGGCACGTCCTCGTCGGGCGTGGTCAGGGCGCGGATCAGGCCGCGCGCCAGGGTCGACTTGCCCATGCCCAGCGGCCCGTAGAGCAGCAGACTGTCGCCCGCCGCCAGCAGGGGGGCGATGGCCTGGCCCAAGGCGGTGGTGGCCTCGGCGTCGGGCAGGGCGATCTTCATGGAAACACCGCATCAGGATCGGCGGCCAGGGTCCGCTCGGTGAAGGTCTTCAGCGCCTCGGTGGCCTTGGCGGCGTCCACGTCCAGTCGGTCTGCGGGAATGGGCAGGCCGACATCGACGCCGAACGGCTTGCCTTCCTTGTTCAGCAACTCGTGGAACAGGGTCACGTCGCGCAGCTCCTGTGAGACCTTGTCGAACAGGTGAAACAGCCGGCTGTAGGGGCCGGTGACATGCATGGGCACGGTGGGCGCATCGTATTTGCGCGCCATGGAGGCGGCGGTCGGGGCCCATTCGGGATCGGTCAGGACGCCGTTCTTCTCGCGCGCCAGACGACCGGCGGGGAACATGACGACGCAGCGTTCGGCCTCGAACGCCTCCTTGGCGGCGTTCAGTGTGGCGCGGGTCTTTTCGCGAGTGCGTTTGTCGTGGACCCATTCGACGGGGATGATGGTCTCGTCCAGCCGGGGCGAGACGCGGATGGCGTCGGCGTTGGCGAAGAAAATCATGTCGCTGCGCCGCTGCTTGATCGCGTCGAACACGGCGACCCCGTCGGCGATGCCGGTGGGGTGGTTGCACACGACGACGCAGCGGCCGCTCGCCGGCAGACGGTCCAGGTTCGTCGTCGTCACCTTCAGCCTCAGCAGGTCCGAGACGTAATCGAAGGTCTCGGTCCCCGACAGGTCGCGGATGGCGTCGGCCATTCGCACCGCCGCCCCATAGCCCAGCACGCCGTAGAGCGCTGGCCGCACGACCGGCCACAGCGGCGAGGCGGTCAGGCGTGGCGCGCGTTCGGCGATCAGCACATCGACGATGTGGGGCTGACGGCGGGCGGGAAGGGTGGCGGCGGTCATGAAAGATCGCTTGTCGCCGGTTCGGTCGGAGGGGGCAAGATGCGCGGCGACCTGTGCGCTTGGCGATCAGACGGACGGCCCCTATCAAGGTCTGAAAACCTGTGGGGATTGAGACATGACGCGTTCACGCTGGATGGCGGCCGCCGCCTTCGGAACCCTGATGCTGGCCGCCGCGCCTGCGTTCGCTCAGCAGGCGGGGCCCGCCGCCGCAGAGACGCCGGCGACTCAAGCCCAAGCTCAGCCGCGCAGCCTGTCGCTGAAGGACCTGGCGATGATGGAGCGGGTCAGCGAGCCGCGCGTCTCGCCGGACGGTCGCCAGATCGTCTACGCCGTGCGCACCACCGACTGGGACGGCAACAAGGGCGTCAACGGCCTGTGGCTGGCGGACGTTGACGGCGGCGAGCCGCGCAGGCTGGCGATCTCGGAAGGCGGCGCCGCGGGCGCGCGCTGGGCGCCGGACGGCGGGGCCATCTATTTCCTGTCGTCCCGCGGCGGATCCAACCAGGTCTGGCGCACGGATGCGGCCGGGATGGCGGCGGCCCAGGTGACGACCTTGCCGTTCGATGTCTCGGGCTTCCGCATCGCGCCGGACGGCAGGTCGCTGGTGCTGGCGGTGTCGGTGTTCGTCGATTGCGCTGACCTGGCCTGCACCAAGACGCGGCTGGATGCGCGGGGCAAATCGACGATCCAGTCCTATGACCGTCTGCCGCTGCGCGACTTCGATCATTGGGTCGATACGCGCCGCACCCATCTGTTCGTCCAGCCGCTGAACGGGTCTGGTCTGGCCATTTCTGGGGCGAGCGGCGAGCCGCGCGACCTGATGGCGGGCCTGGACGCCGATGTCTCGGCGGGCGATTCAAGCTTCGATATTTCGCCGGACGGCCGGACGCTGGTTTACGGCACGCAGACGCAAGGGGCGGGCGAACCCTTCACCAGCAACAGCGACGTGTTTCTTGTCGCGCTGGCCGGCGGGACGCCGGTCAATCTGACGCAAGGCAACAAGGGATCGGACGGCAATCCCGTCTTCTCGCCCAACGGTCGCCAACTGGCCTGGCTGTCGGCGCCGCGCGAAAATGTCGGCGGGGATCAGGCTGCGGTCTGGCTGGCTGACGCCGACGGCTCCGGCGCGAGGAAGCTGACCGACTGGGATCGCGGCGCGGGCGGCCTGCAATGGCGCACTGACGGCCGGTCGCTGCTGGTCTCGGCGGCGGACGAGGGGCAGAACCGGCTGTTTACGGTCGACGCCCGCACCGGCCGGATCACACCGCTGACCGGAAACGGCACGGTCGGCGCCTATGAGGAGAAGGCCGAGGTCCTGGCCTATGCCCACGAAAGCTTCGTCGCCCCGACCCAGATCTTTGTGCAGACACGCGGCGAACCCCGCCAGATCAGCCGCCAGAACGCTGAGGTGCTGGCGCAGCTGGACCTGCCGAAAGGCGAGGCCTTCACCTTCGCCGGTTGGAATAACGAGCCGGTGCAGGGTTGGGTGTTCAAACCGGCGGGCGCGGTCGAGGGTCGGCGCTATCCGGCGGTCTATCTGATCCACGGCGGGCCGAAATCGCCCTGGACCGAAAACTGGTCCTACCGCTGGAATCCGCAGGTTTATACGGCCGCGGGCTATGCGGTGGTGATGATCAACTTCCACGGCTCGCCCGGTTACGGCCAGGCCTTCACCGACGCGATCAACGATCACTGGGGCGACCGGCCGCTGGAGGATCTGGAGAAGGGCTGGGCGGCGGCGCTGTCGAGCAATCCGTGGATCGACGGCGACCGGGCCTGCGCGCTGGGCGCCTCCTACGGCGGCTATATGGTCAATATGATCGCCGGAAAGTGGAACGGGCCGTGGCGCTGCCTGGTGAACCACGCCGGGGTGTTCGACGTGCCGCAGCTGATGAACGCCATGGATATCGGCAACTTCATCTGGGAGTTCGGAGGACCAAGCTGGGAGCGCAAGGCCGTCTATGACGCCTTCAATCCTGAGACTTACGCTGGCGATTGGAAGACGCCGATGCTGGTGCTGCATGGCTCCAAGGACTTCCGCGTGCCGATGGAGCAGGGGCTGGCGACCTTCTCGGCGCTTCAGCGTCAGGGCGTGCCTAGCCGCTTCGTCCATGTGCCGGACGAGAACCACTGGGTGCTGAAACCTCGCACCTGGGTCGACTGGCAGCAGGAAATCCTGGATTGGGTGGGCCGCTATACGGCGCCGGCGGGCTGAGCGACCCATTGACGCGCCTTGGCAGGGTGCTACGCCTCGCGGCCAGAAAGCTTCGCGAGGAAGATCTTGATGCGTCACCGTTCCCTTCTGTCCGCCGCCTGCGCGGCTGTTGCGCTGATGAGCGCCGCGCCTGCCCTGGCCCAGGTGCCGCCCGCGCCGGTTCCGGCCGCGCCCGCGACGCCTGACGCCTTCACCTATCAGGACATGATCTCGGCCAACCGGCTGGGCGATCCGCAGGTGTCGCCGGACGGCCGCTATGTCGTCTATTCGGTCACGACCACCGATGTTCAGGCCAACAGCCGCGCCGGCAGCCTGTGGATCCTGGACCTGAACGCGCCGGACACGGCCCCGCGCCGCCTGGCCATCTCGGATCAGGGCGCCAACACCGCGCGCTGGGGCGGGGACGGCAATCTGTATTTCCTGTCGGGCAAGTCGGGCGCGAGCCAGGTCTGGCGCGTGGCCTCGCCGACGTCGGCGCCGGTTCAGGTGACGAACCTGCCCACCGACGTGAACGCCTATCGGATCAGCCCTTCGGGCGACAAGGTGGCGGTGTCGCTAGCCGTCTATCCGAATGCGGCCGACCTGAACACCTCGGTCCAACAGGGCAAGGCCATTGCCGAGCAGAAGACGACGGGCCAGGTCTATGACCGCATGTTCGTGCGTCACTGGGACACCTGGAACGACCACACCCAGAACCACCTGTTCGTCCAGTCGATCGGTCGCGACGGCAAGGCCACGGGGACGCCGACCTGGATCACCAAGGGCTTTGACGGCGACACGCCCTCCAAGCCGTTCGGCGACGAGAGCGAGTTCGTCTTCACGCCGACGGGCGACGCCGTGGTCTTTTCGGCGCGTCTGGCGGGCCAGACCGAGCCGTGGAGCACCAATTTCGACCTGTGGAAGACCAACGGCCTGTCGGGCGACGGCACCTTCACCAACCTGACCGACGACAACGACGCCTGGGACACCGGCCCGGTCTTCTCGCCGGACGGGCGGACCTTGGCCTATCGCGCCATGGCGCGGCCGGGTTTTGAGGCCGACCGCTACCAGATCGTGCTGATGGACGTCGAAACGGGCCAGAAGCGCGAGATCGCCTCGAACTGGGATCGCTCGGCCGACACGCTGCAGTGGTCGCGCGACGGCCAGACGCTGTACACGACGGCAGGCGACGTCGGCTCGACCAAACTGTTTTCAGTGGATACGCGCAACGGCGTGGTGACGCCGATCACGGGCGCGGGCCACGTCTCGGCGTTCCAACAGACGCCCTCGGGCTTCGTCTTCGCCCAGGACAGCCTGCGCGAGCCGGGCGACCTGTATTTCAAGACCTATCTGGGTCGCGAAATGCCGCGTCGTCTGACGCAGTCCAACCCCGCCTTCGCCGCCAAACAGTTCGGCGAGTATGAGCAATTCAGCTTCGCCGGCTGGAACAACGAGACGGTCCACGGCTATGTCATCAAGCCGGCTGGCTATGTCGAGGGCCGCAAATATCCGGTCGCCTTCCTGATCCACGGCGGGCCGCAGGGCTCGTTCGGGGACGGCTGGTCCTATCGCTGGAACCCCGAGACCTATGCGGGCGCGGGCTATGCGGTAGTGATGATCGATTTCCACGGCTCGACCGGCTACGGCCAGGCCTTCACCGATGCGATCAGCCAGCACTGGGGCGACCGCCCGCTGGAAGACCTGCAGAAGGGCTGGGCGGCGGCTCAACAGAAGTACAGCTTCCTGGACGGCGACAACGCCTGTGCGCTGGGCGCCTCCTATGGCGGCTATATGATCAACTGGATCGCCGGCAACTGGTCGAACGAATTCAAGTGCCTGGTCAACCACGACGGCGTCTTCGACACCTTCGGCATGGGCTATTCGACCGAGGAGCTGTGGTTCACCGAGTGGGAATACGGCGGCACGCCGTGGGACAAGCCGGAGGGCTATCAGAAGTTCAACCCGGCCAACCATGTCGATAACTGGAAGACGCCGATGCTGGTGGTTCAGGGCGACCGCGACTTCCGCATCCCGACCGCCCAAGGCCTGTCGACCTTCACCGCCCTGCAACGGCGCGGCATCGACAGCCGCCTGATCGTCTTCCCCAACGAGAACCACTGGGTGCTAAAGCCGGCCAACAGCCTGCAATGGCACAATGAAGTGTTCGGCTGGCTGAACAAGTATCTGACGCCGACGCAGTAACAGGCGTCCGTCCGGAAGACAAAAAAGGCGCGCGGTCCGACGACCGCGCCCCTTCTTCATGCGCGTTTGGTCGGGGTCAGAGCGCGGTGCGCTGGATCGGCGCGCCGGCCAGGCGGTCATACTGATGCGCCGTCATGCAGCGCGGCGCGACCCAGCGCTGGCCCGACTGATAGGCGGAGACGGCCTGTTGAGCCGTGACGAAGCTCGGCGTCGCGCCATGGTCGCGTTGATAGGCCGTGCGTGAGGCCACATCGGTTCCGCACACCCAGACAGTTTGCAGCACGGCCGCGCGCTCGGCGGGGCGCGGACTTTGGGCCAGCGCCGGCGTCGTTGCGACCGCCAAAGCTGTAGCGATCAGGGCCGGGGTCAGGAAACGGGTCATCGGCAGTCCTCCACGGCCTGAATTAAGATCAGGACTCTGACGAATTTATGCGCCGATCCTGGAGTTTGTAAAGGTTATGCGACAACTTCGCGTCAGATCGACGACAAGCTGACCCGGCGGCGCCAAACCGTAGCTGGTGCGTTTCCTGTGGCTGACGGAGACGAGCGATTGTCGAACCCACGGAATTGGCGCACTTTTCGGGCCGACCTGAACCAGCGGGCGTGGGCTCCGGCCGGGGCGCGTTTGCGCGCCTGGCGCGACTGGGTGCGCGACAACGATCCCGTCTATGCGGCGGCTCGACGACCGGGGGCGGCGGAACAATGGGCGGCGGGCGTGGTGCTGGTCGTCGTGGCGGCCATCGTTCTTTTCCTGGCCCTGTTCGATTGGAACATGCTGCGCGGGCCCATCGGCCGCTGGGCCTCGGTCAAATACGATCGCGAAATCGCCCTGACCGGCGACCTGGACGTCAATCTGTTCAGCTGGACGCCGTCCGCCGTGGTGCGGGGGCTGAAGATCGGCGGCCCCGACTGGGCGCGCGATCGCGACACGGCCGACGTCGATGAGGTCCAGGCCTCGGTGCGGCTTCGAAAGCTGCTGGCCGGTCAGGTGGAGATGCCGCTGCTGAGCTTCACCCGGCCCCGGGTCGTGCTGATCTCCACCAAGGACGGCCGCAAGAGCTGGCAGTTGAATCCCAACAAACCTGACAATGGCGAAGGGCTGAACCTGCCGGTCATCCAGCAACTGGTCATCAAGGACGGGCAGCTGACCTTCGAGGAACAGCGGCGCGGACTGACGCTGGAGGCGGCGGTCAATGCGCGTGAGGCGTCCAGCGGCCAGGCCGGTTTCGTGCTGGACGGGCGCGGCGATGTGCGCGGCGCGCCCATGACCGTCAGGATCGAGGGCGGCCCCTTCATCAACATACGGCGCGACCGTCCCTATCGGTTCGAGGCCGATGTGACCGGGGCGGACTCGTCCCTGGTCGCCAAGGGGGCGATCACCCGACCGTTCGATCTGGGGCGGTTCGACGCGACCATGACGATCCAAGGACGCAATATGTCGGACCTCTATCTGCTGACCGGCGTCGCCCTGCCCAATACGCCGCCCTACCGGCTGTCGGGCGCGCTGAACCGCGATCGGCGGATTTGGACCTTTAAGGATTTCGACGGACGTGTCGGCGCGTCCGATCTGTCGGGCGAGGTCAAGGTCCAGTCGGGCCAGCGTCTGCGCGTCGACGCCGACCTGACCTCGCGTCGTCTGAACATCGACGACCTGGCCGCTGTCCTGGGCGCGCGGACCCGGACCAATGCGGCGGGCACCGACACCGAGGCGCCGGTCTTGGTCGGCGGCAAGCTGCTGCCGGACGCCAAGCTGCAGACCGAGCGGCTGCAGACCATGGACGGTACCCTGTCCTATCGGGCCGGATCGGTGAAGGCGAACGCCTTCGACGTGCGTCAGGTGAACCTGGGCGCCGACCTGAAGGACGGCATCCTGAAGCTGGATCCGATCAGCTTCGACTTCAATCGCGGCGCACTGAACGGCACGGCACGGATCGATGCGACCAAGGACACCCCCTACAGCACGGTCGATCTGCGTTTGGCCGGCTATCCGCTGGAGTCCATCATCCCGGCCCGCAACGGCTCGGCGCCCGTCACCGGCAGGGCGCTGGGCCGGGCGAAGCTGGAGGGACCGGGCGCCTCCATCCATGATTTCGCCGCCGCGTCGAAAGGCTCGCTCAGCCTGGTCGTGCCGAACGGCAAGATGCGGGCGGCCTTCGCCGAACTGCTGGGCATCAACGCCAGCGCCGGGCTGCTGAAGCTGCTGAGCGGAGACCAGTCCGAAAGCCAGATCCGCTGCGCCGTCGCCGACTTCAATGTCAGCGGCGGCACGGCGACGGCCCGCACCTTCGTCATCGACACCGATGTGGTGCTGGCCCAGGGCAAGGGCAGCATCAACCTGGGCGCCGAGACGATGAACCTGCGGATCGAGGGCGAATCCAAGAAGCCGCGGCTGTTGCGACTTTGGGCGCCGATCACCGTCTCGGGCCCCCTGACCGCGCCCAAGGTCGGGGTCGATGTCGGTTCGGTCGTGTCGCAGGGCGGTCTGGCGGGCCTGTTGGGCGCGGTCGTGGCACCGGTGACGGCCCTGTTTGCCTTCGTCGATCCTGGGCTGGCCGAAGACGCCGACTGCGGCCGGCTGATCGCCAATGCCCGCTGATCGTTGATGACGACGACCGATCCGGCGATCCGAGCGTATTGTGGGTGATGGAGCCTTTTGCATGACCCGCCGTGGACTGTTCGCGCCTGCCCTTGGGCTTCTCGCCGCCGCCTGCTCGCCGCTCAGCCTGCTGAACACCTTGGGACCGAGGGACGGCGGCGTGCGACGCGTCGCGCGCGACATTCCCTATGGCGACGATCCGCGCCAGCAGATGGATCTCTATGCGCCGACCGCGCCTGGCCCCTATCCGACGCTGGTCTTCTTCTATGGCGGCGGCTGGGATTCGGGCTCACGCAGCCAGTATGGCTGGGCGGCGCAAGCCCTGGCTGCGCGCGGCTTCGTGGTCGCCCTGCCGGACTACCGGATCGTGCCTCAGGTCGTCTTCCCAGCCTTCATCGAGGACGCCGCCGCCGCCACGGCCAAGGCGGCCGAGGTGGTCGGTCAATACGGCGGCGATCCCGCGCGGCTTGGCGTGCTGGGCCATTCGGCGGGCGCGCATCTGGCGATGATGATCGCCTTGGACCGACGCTATATGGCCGCCGTCGGCCGGCCCGATCTGATCAAGGCGGCCGCAGGTCTCGCGGGCCCTTACGACTTCCTGCCGTTCGACGTGGCGGCGTCGCAGAACGCCTTCGGCCGTGCGCCGGACCCGACCCTGACCCAGCCCGTGACCTTCGTGCGTCGTGACGCCCCGCCGATCTGGCTGGGCCACGGCACGGCCGACACGGTGGTCCACGACGAGGACACGGTCATTCTGGATGAGCGGATGCGCGCGGCGGGCGGTCGGTCGCAAGCCAAGCTTTATCCCGGCCTGGACCACGCCGACCTGATCGCGACCTTCTCGCCCCTGTTCCGCAAGAAGGCGACGGTGCTGGCTGACGTGACGGCGTTCTTCCACCGGCAGCTGGGCTGACCCGACGAACAGTGGTGCGGGCGGCCGGGGTCGAACCGGCACTCCTTTCGGAACTGGATTTTGAGTCCAGCGCGTCTACCAATTCCACCACGCCCGCAGCGGAAGGACCGCCTCATGCCACAGAGGCGAAGGCCGCGTCCAGCCCGAAGCGTTAGGCCGCGACCTCCACATGGCTGTCCGTGCCGCCGGACTGGATGCGGCGGGCGCGGATGTACATTTCGACGCGCTGCATCACGATCAGTCCCATGGCGAAGACCAGGAAGGCGTCGGTGACGGCCAGGGCGTTCAGATGCCAGGCGGCGGCATGGCTTTCGATCAGGTCGCGCAGCAACGACCGGCCGGCGAACAGCACGACCAGCAGGATCAGCCCCAGAGGCGAGGCCTGGGCCATCAGGGAGCCGTCCGGCTCCTTTTCGATGGTGACGGTCTTGCCGCGATACCAACCGGCGACGCCGCCCAGGATCCCGCCGATGGCCAGAACCGCCCAGGCGTCGGGGCCGAACGGCGCAGGGGCCATGTTCGGGTTCTGCGCCGACCCCCAGATGCCCAGGCCGATCAACGGCAGGACGATGGCCGGCATAACCCACAGCAGGTGCGGCTTCAGCACACGCTTCCTGCGGTTCTTCAGCAGCACGACCACCAGCATGATCGGGATCATGAGCAGTGGGATCAGTTTTTCAGGCGGCACGTCGTCTCTCCCCAAAGACCGGATGCGGCCTCCCCCGAGACCGCTGTCAGCACACTAGCGGCGTCAATCCGCGCTGGATAGCGGCGCGACCGTCTGTTCGATGGCGCCGAAGATCGAATGATGACGCGCGTCCAGCATCTCGATCCGCACCGTGTCGCCGTGTTTCAGGAAGGGCGTCTCGGCCGCGCCGCGCAGGATCGTCTCGACCGTGCGGACCTCGGCGATGCACGAGTAGCCCAGGCCGCCTTCCGAGACCGGCTTGCCGGGGCCGCCGTCGGCGTCCTTGTTCGACACCGTGCCCGAACCAATGATGGTCCCGGCGCCCAGCGACCGGGTCTTGGCCAGGTGGGCGATCAGGGTTCCGAAGTCGAAGGTCATGTCGACGCCGGCGTCGGCCTTGCCGAAGTCTTGGCCATTCAGCTGAACGTTCAGGGCGCCGTGCAGCTTACCGTCCCTCCATCGGTCGCCCAGCGTCTCGGGCGTGACCAGAACGGGCGACAGGGCGCTGGCGGGCTTGGACTGGACGAAGCCGAATCCCTTGGCCAGTTCGGCGGGGATCAGGTTGCGCAGGCTCACGTCGTTGACCAGGCCGACCAGGCGAATGGCGTCGAGCGCCTGTTCGCGCGTCGCGCCCTGCGGCACGTCGCCGACGACGACCACGATCTCGGCCTCCAGGTCGCAGCCCCAGGCCTCGTCGGCCAGCGGAATCGGATCGCGCGGCGACAGGAAGCTGTCCGAGCCGCCCTGATACATCAGCGGGTCGGTCCAGAAGCTCTCGGGCATTTCGGCGCCGCGCGCCTTACGCACCAGTTCGACGTGGTTCACATAGGCCGAGCCGTCCGCCCACTGATAGGCGCGGGGCAGGGGGGAGGCGGCGTCGCGCTCATGGAAACGGCCGCGCGGCACGGCCTCATGCTCCAGGCTTTCGGCCAAGGCCTCGAGGCGAGGACCGCAGCGGTCCCAGTCATCCAGCGCCGCCTGCAGCGTCGGGGCGATCAGGAAGGCGTCGGTGAACCAGTTCAGGTCCTGGGAGACGACAACGAGGCGGCCGTCGCGGCCGTGCTTGAGCGAGGCGAGTTTCATGACCAAGGCCTAGACCGGATTTGCGATGTTGGGAACGGCGGAATCAGTCGGCGGCCGTCAGCAGGGCGCGGGCTTCGGCGCCGGTGCGGGCGGCGCGGTCGCGGACCTCGACCTCGACGATGACGCCGCCCTCGGGCTCGACGGCCCACAGGTAGCGGCGCTCGACCTCGACCGTGCGGCCGGATGGGGCGAAACCCTCATAGCTGTCGCCCCAGGGGGTGATCTTCCTGACCTCGACGAAGGGCATGGCGCAGGCGGCGTCCAGCTCCTCGTTGGCCATCACGGTCAGTTCGTCATCGGATGCAGGCATGGGTCTCGGTCTGGGAAAAAAAGAGAGTCTAATTCGTCTAATTGGTCTGAACGGGCGCTCAGGGTTCGTCGGCGTAGATGGCGACGCGGGCGGGGTCGGTCGAGGAGACCGCGCCGCGATACATGCCCGAGGTGGACATGGCGAAGGCGGGGCGGCCATCCAGTCGCATGACGATGACGCCGCCCTTGCCGCCCAGCCTTTCGGCGTCAGCGATCTCCGCCTGACCGGCGGCCTGCGTCGCCGCCCCTGCTGCAATCCGCGCGCAGATGTCGCGGGCGACGGTGGCGCGGATGAAATATTCGCCGTCGCCGGTGGCGGACACCGCGCAGCCGTCGGCGTTGGAGGCATAGGTGCCGGCGCCGATGATCGGCACGTCGCCGACCCGGCCCCAGCGTTTGGCGGTCATGCCGCCGGTCGAGGTGGCGGCGGCGAGACGGCCCTGGCTGTCCAGCGCCACGGCGCCGACCGTACCGAACTTCTTCTCGTTCAGGGGCGGGGCGATTTCGGCTTGAGCGCCTGGGGCCGTGGGGGAGGCGGGCGCGCCGGCGGGGCGTTCGGGGACGGGCTGTCCGGCCTCGGTCAGGGCCTTGACCAGCCCCTGCCAGCGGCGCTCGGTGAAGAAGAAGGCCGGATCGACCTGCTCCAGCCCGACCGAGGCGGCGAAGGCGTCGGCGCCGGGGCCGATCAGCATGACGTGGGGCGATCGCTCCATCACTGCGCGAGCGGCGGCGACGGGGTGACGCGTGGTGGTCAGGCCGGCGACGGAACCGGCGGTCAGGTCCGATCCGTCCATGACGGCGGTGTCCAACTCGTTACGGCCGGCGGCGGTGAAGACCGCCCCGCGCCCGGAGTTGAACAGGGGATCATCCTCCATGACCTGAACGGCGGCCTGGACCGCATCCAGCGCGGTGCCGCCGCTGGTCAGCACGGCCGAACCGGCGTCCAGCGCGCCTTTCAGCGCCGCGCGATAGGCTGCGTCCTGCTCGGGCGTCAGGCTGGCCCGCTCGATCACGCCGGCCCCGCCGTGGATCGCCAGCGACCATTGCGGCGCGGCGTCCTCGGCGTACGCCGAGGAAAAACACAGTGCAAAGAGTGCAATTAGTCCCGAACAGGCGATACGCATCATGAACCTCCTCCGGGCCAAAAAACGAGTGCAATCGGTGCACTTTCCCCAATGACGCCGGTCGGTCGCAGTGTAACGCCGCCGTTGGGCGTGTCAGGTCGATTGGTCTAATAAGCTCGGAAGGTCTAAATGTTAGATAGTTGATGGCTAGCAAGACGCGTCTACGGCCTGAGATGTAGCCGCGATTCAGGAGAAGGCCGACATCAGAATGATCACAGCAAAAAAACCGCTGAGTTCGAAGTCGTTGTCCTAACCTTGTTTTCGCCACCCAAACCATTCTGTAGTCAAACGGACACGGGGATCATTAAGCGCGTCTAGTCAGTGACGGCAATAAGCATAGGCGTGTAGCCGCTCAGAGACATGCCCCAATTGATGTCTGTTGGAACAACTAAAATGTTTTCAAATTGCACAGTTTGAATGCCAGCGAGCGACTCGACATCGGGCATCTCCAGGATTTTCACCTCGCCGCCATCCGAAACAAACAACTTATCTTGTGTGACAGCAACCCAGCCGCGCGGGGTCGCCGCGAGACCAAATAGGGGCCATGTGCTGTGTGAGAATGCTTCGATCGATCCAGGAAGAGCATCCAGTTCTCGGCTGAAGACTAAGGTTGCTTCATCGCCGCAGACACGCATGACGCGGCCGTGTGACAGCATGTGGGATAGACCAATCGAGGCCAGTAGACATCCGGCATGATCAACGTCTGGCGCCAAACCTGTGACCGGATCACATTCAGACGCAAGTGGACCGTGACAGGGATCATCATCGACCTTGCGGATTTCAACCAACCTTGAGGAGCCTGGAGCAATCCGCCAAAGTCCGCCGCCCCATTCGCCTTGATTGAAACCAATATATATCGACCCGTCAGGCGTAGAGGCCAAAGTCATGACGCCGAAGTGGCGCCCGAAGCCTTCGAACGGCTGGCGGCGCCACTCACCGCCATCGCTGCGGTAGAGGGCGTCTTTCGTAATGACGATCCAGTCTAAGCCTTCACGCAGAAAACCGAGAGCGTCGGCCTGGAGCGGCGGTGTTAAGGATCGGCCTGTTTCTGGTTCTTGGACAGAAAAACGTCTTGGAGTTCCGCCATCTGACTGAAGAACAAGGGTTCGCCCAGCGTCGCGCAGCAAATCCGCAGCGCCTTCTTCGACAATAATGCGCCGGTTGGCGTCGGCCCGATCGAAAACGACCACCGCTCCGGCTTCGTTTCTAAGCCAGAGCTGATCCGCCGTGGCGACACCCTCGACAAGCCGAGCGCCGAGCACGGGATCGTTCGGAGCCGATGAGCCAATTTGAGCTATTGCTGGGCTGGCGCTGAAACAGATCGCAAGCAGAACGGCAAAGGTGCGCATTGTGCGACCTTAGCGCGAGAATAGAGCGGCGTCCTGACCCAATTTCAGCCTCGTTCGCTTCGTGTCAGTCAAGCGACATCATGTGCAGATTCAACTTCCTAAAAATCGGGCATCTAGCAAAAGCCAATCGGCCGCCCTCACCCCCTATGGTGCAGCCGCTTCCACACCTGATAGCCGACGATGGGCGCGAAGCCGCAGAGGAGGGCGGCGATCAGGACCATCCAGAAGCCGCCGCCCAGCCAGTATTCGCCGGCCAAAGCACCGGCGCCGGCCGCGAGGACCGGGCCGAGCCAGGGCAGCCAGGTCGGCGGCCGCATCGTCATTCAGGCGTCGACCTTGATGACGCCGCGACGGATCTGGTCCAGCTCGATGGAGTCGAACAGGGCCTGGAAGTTGCCGTTGCCGAAGCCTTCGTTGCCCTTGCGCTGGATGATCTCGAAGAAGATCGGGCCGAAGGTGTCCTGGGTGAAGATCTGCAGCAGCAGGCCTTCCTCGTCCGAACCGTCGATCAGGATGCGGTTCTTGCGCATCCGCTCCACGTCCTCGCCATGGTTGGGCAGGCGTTTGTCGATCAGTTCGAAATAGGTCTCGATGGTGTCCTGGAAGGCGACGCCGCGTTCCTTCATCGCCTCGACCGTCTCGAAGATGTTCTCGGTCGTCAGGGCGATGTGCTGGATGCCTTCGCCGTTGTAGCGACGGATGAACTCCTCGATCTGGGAGTTTTCGTCCTGGCTTTCGTTCAGCGGGATGCGGATGGCGCGGTCGGGCGCGATCATGGCCTGGGAGAACAGGCCCGTCGCCTTGCCCTTGATGTCGAAATACTTCTGCTCTTCGAAGTTGAAGATCGAGTTGTAGAAGCCCGACCAGGTGCGCATCTGGCCGCGACGAACGTTGTGGGTCAGGTGGTCCAGGATCTCCAGGCCCATCGAGTTCTTGCGCTCGGCCTCTTCCCAGCCCTCGATCTCGTCCCACGCGTCATAGAGCGAGCCGGAGTCGCCGTACTGATCGATGACATACAGCAGCGATCCGCCGATGCCTTGCAGGATGTAGGGATAGTTGTCGCCCAAAGCCCCGCCGGCGGCGTCCGTCGCGGCGACGGCGCCGCGAGCCAGCGCGCCCTCATAGGCGGCCTTGGCGTCGGTGGTGCGGAAAGCCATGCCGTTGGCGGACGGGCCGTGATCCTTGGCGAAGTCGGCGGCCTGACCCTTGGGCGAGCGTTGCACCAGGAAGCTGATATCGCCCTGCTTCAGGCGCACCACGTCGGTCTTGGGGTTCACGTGCGTCTGGGTGAAGCCCATCAGCTCCAGGCGCGAAATCATCGCCTCGGGCTCGGGGCCGGTGAATTCGACGAACTCGAAACCGTCGACGCCGAGGGGGTTTTCGAGGTCGATCTGTTCCGCCGTGGCCTGATCTTGGGCCTGGGTCATGTCGTTCATGGCGCGTCTCCCGCGTGATCTTGAGGGCGGTCCGGCCGCCGATTGGCGCGGAACCTAGTCACAGAAGACGACGGAGCCAAGACGAAGCCACGGGGTCGTGATGAGGGGCGGCCCCCAGCGCGTTCCGCTCAGCGCAGAACGGGCTCGGGATCGACCAGCCGGACGTCGTGCATCTGGTCCAGATAGGCCTCGTAGTAGCCCTTGTGCGAGGCGCCGACGATGGTCAGCATCCGCGTGCCTGGATAGAGGCCCAGGACATCGCGCATATTGGCGACCATGCGCAGGTTGCGGGTCTCCCAGAAGCCGAGGTAGCGGCGGCCGAAGGCCTGCGGCGACGGCTCGACCAGATTTGCGCCGAAATCGGACTGATAGGCCATGGCCGGGACGGTCGGCGCATTGTAGGCGCGGTACATCTGAAGAAGGCCGTCCGGCTGATTCAGGGCGGCGCTCAGACGTTCGTCTTCCGCCCGACGGGCCGTGCTGGCGGGATTGTCCCAGGCGGCCATGATGGCGTCCTGGGATGCCTTCTTCTCCCCGGGGTCGGCAGGGTCGGGCGAATCGGCGGAGTGGTCGTCGACGCTCCACAGCCGCTCCAGTCCCAGGCGCGCGGCCAGGGGGGCGGAGATCAGGAAGGTCTCGTTGGCCTGTTCCTCGATCTGGTTCAGCACGCCGACCAAGGCGTCGTTCAGGCCGTCCCCGGCGATGCGGTCCTGGGCGGGCAGGCGAAGCCACTGGACCAAGGCCGATCCGCGCTCGCCGGCCGCCAGGAAGACCGCCGCCAGATGACGCCGCTGGGCGGCCGTTGGGTTGGCGGGCCATGCGGCCAGCAGTCGCTCGGCCTCGGCGTTGGCGGCGGGTACGTCAAGGCCGCTCGCCAGGGCGGCGGGGGCGGGATCCCAGCAATAGGTCTCGACCGTCTCGGCATAGCGCGACGGATAGCGACGCAGACTGTCGCATTGCAGGCCGGACAGGTCCTCCGTCGCGATGGCGGTCGGCTTCCACGCCGCCAACCGATCCAGCAGCGGCGACAGACTTTCGACCTTGAAGCCGTCGCCCATGTTCGACAGGTGCGGCGTGCCCAGCACCAAAACCTCGTTCAGCGCGCCGGCGGGCGGTCCCTTCAGCTGATCGGGATGGAAAGACTGGCGGTAGTCCTGCGCGGCTGCTGGCAGGGCCGCGACCAGCAGGGCGCCAAAGCCAACCGCAGCGGTCAGGGTATGGAAGACACGAAGAGGCAGGGCCATGACACTTAATGAAAAAAAGGTCGGGAATGATCGACCGCCGGTCGACCATTGCACCTTTCACTGGATACCGGCTTGGCGCCCGTTAAATCTTGGACATCTAGGGCGGCGCTTGCCCGTCAGGTGCGTCGCGCCCTGAGGTCCGGCATCGCATCCACGGCCCAAAGATCGGGGGCCCGAAGCGGGGCCTTGCAGAGGGCCTCGACCGTCTTGCCGTCCGCCAGTGTGTAACGGATAGGCAGGTTTTCGGCGCAACGGGCCTGGACGGCCTGGAAGACGCCCTGACCGTTCGACATCGGGTCCAGATCTTCGATCGCGATGACGACGTGATCGCCGGACAGGGCGCCGCATCGGTCGCCGGAGTCCAGCTTGATCCGGCCGTTGTCTATGGAAAAGCCGCCCTCGCCGCCGCAGTTCTGATCCACCATGTGGAACAGAGCGGCCTGGCGAAGGTCACGCGGACTGGGCGAATTGACCAAGGTGACGCCCAGCGCGGCAAGGCGTGCCTGAACGCCGGCCCAGCGGTCCGAGCCCGAATCGTCCAGCAGGACGGCGACGGCGGTGTCTTGCGTCAGGCGGCTGCGGAAGTCCGCCACGCCATAGCCGTCTCCCGCGCGACCGGACAGGAGCATGGCCTTCCAGATGTCGAAAATGTCCGCGCGGCCGTCGGAGGCGCGGCGGCTCTCCAGGTCCGCGATCCACTGCACGACGACGCCGCAGTTGTAGATGGCGTTTCCGGTGCGCAGGCGCTGTTCGGCGTTAGGGCGGTCGCCAAGGGCGGCGCGACAACCGTTCAGCCTTCGCGCCAACGAGGTCTTCAACTGGGCCTCGTCGATCGTTCCCGTGGACAGGGCGGCGATCAATGCGCCGTATTCGGCGCCGCCCTCATGCAGCCAAGGCGCTCTGACGCCGTCCTTGGTCGTCACCGCATGGCTGTTCCACATGTGCAACGTCTCGTGCCAGACGAAGGTGGACAGCTGTTCGGTCACATCGGGCGGGGGCGCGGACCAGTCCGAGCCATGAAAGCGCAGGGAGATGACGCCATTGTCGGTCACATCGCCCCGATATGTCGTCGGGCCTGGGCTGTCGGTGGTGACGATCAGGGTCGGCATATAGGGCAGGTCGCGGTCGAGACGAGCGCCATAGAATCCTTGGGCCGCCAGAAAGCCGTCGATCATCGCGGTGCGCAGCGATGCGGGAACGGTTTCCCCGACGACGACGACGCCGCCGTCATCCTGCGTCACGGCCGACGTCGGCCCGACATAGACGTAGCTCTTGATCGCGTTGGATTGAGGCGTGACGGTTTCACCTTGGGGCACCTTGACGGTCAGTTCGGCGTCCATGTCCTTCAACGCCAGCGCGGGTCCGTAAAGGCTCTGGCCCGACCCCACCCGCACCAGGCCGATATAGACGCGGTCCACCTCGGCCGCGTCAGGCGCGATCAGAATTTCGAAGGCGTCGAACGGCTGGTCGGACTTCACGACGCCGTCCGAAAGGGACAGGCCGGGGGTCTTTACCGTCCAGAGCGTGCGGACGATGTTCTGATCCAGGAAGGCGACCTCGGTGGTCGGCCGGGCCAGCTTCCAGATCACCAGAACGCCGCCCGGCGCGGTGCGCGCCTCGATCGTGGCGGCCTGTTGAGCCGAGGCGGGGGCGGCGGCCGCGAAAGCGAGGCCGAGTGCGGCGACGAGGCCGATCAGATTCGAGGTCAAGTCTTCGGGCTCCCACCACCAAGCGTGAGCATACTGACTAAAACAACTGAGACGATTTGACGACCGATACCTTACGGTTGTGTCAGCCCGGCAGCCAGCGCGTGGCCCATTCGGCGCCCATCAGAAGGCCGGTCCCGAGCGCGCCCAGGATGGTCAGCCAGACGGTGGTGACGGCGCAGCCGGCGAGGACGAACAGGCCGTCGCGCTGGATCAGGCCGACCGACAGCAAGGCCAGGGCGATGGACGGGATGGTGTTGGTCAGGGGCATAACGATTGTCACGGTCGCCAGGATCATGAAGACGGCGGCCAGCTTTTCGCCCGGCCCATCGGCGAAGCGGCGCAGGCGGGGGCGCGACAGCCGGTCGATCCAGCCCAGTTTGGTCTCGGCGAAATCGGCCATGGCCTTCAGCCAAGATCCTTTGCACCGCAGGTGCAGAAACCAGCGCGGCAGCCACGGCTCCTCACGCCCGACCAGCATCTGGCCGGCCAGCAGGATGACGATCAGCCCGACCACCTGCGGCACGCCGTAAAGGCCCGGCACCAGACAAGGGATGGAGAGCAGCAGGATCAACAGGCCGTAGGCGCGCTCGTCCAGCCGGTCGCGGATCTCATGCAGGGTCAGGCCTGCGTCGCCGCCGTCGTCGGCCAGCCGCCGCAGCAGTCGGGTGACGTTATGGCTGACGTCGTCCTGCTGGACCGTGGACGGGGAAGAGGCGGGGGTCGTCATTCAGGCGCTCTAGCAGGTGGACGTGACGGCCGAGGATGACGCAACGCCGCAGGGGTGCTAACGCGCCGTGCCGCCTTAAGGATCGCCATGCTGCGCAAACTCTATGACCGCGTCTTCGACCTGGCGCGCAGCCGCCATGCGACTAAGGCCCTGGCGGTCGTCTCCTTCGCCGAGAGTTCGTTCTTTCCAATCCCGCCCGACGTCATGCTGGCGCCCATGATCCTGGCGCGGCCGCAGAAGGCGTATTTCTACGCCGCCGTCTGCACCGTGGCGTCGGTGCTGGGCGGGATTCTCGGTTATGCGATCGGCTATTTCCTGACCGATCTGGGTCTGGCGATCATGCGGGTGCTGGGCCATTCGGACGGGCTGGAGCAGTTCCGCGCCTGGTTCGATCAGTGGGGCCTGTGGGTCATACTGATCAAGGGGCTGACACCCATCCCCTACAAGCTGGTGACCATCGCTTCGGGTCTGGCGGCGTTCAGCTTTCCGGTCTTCATGGCCGCGTCGGTCGTGACGCGGGGCGGGCGGTTCTTCCTGGAAGCGTGGATCCTGAAGCGCTGGGGGCCGGCCATGCTGGCGCAGGTGGAAAAGCGGCTGGCGATGTGGAGCGTGATCGGCCTGGTCGCGCTGGTCGCGTTGATCGTCGTCCTGAAGCTTCTGTAAGTCGACGCCGCGTTCGGGGCGGGGTAAGACCGTTTCAAGATGATCGATGTCTATCGCCTTCTGACCCGTTGGTGGACCGCCTTCGCCCTGGCGGCGTCGCTGGCCATGCTGGGCGCGGCCCATGCGTTCGAACGGTTCGGAGGCCTTGCGCCCTGCAACCTGTGTCTGAAGCAGCGCGAGGTCTATTGGGGCGCGGTGGTCGTCGCGGTGCTGGCCACGGGCTGGACCCTGTTCAGCGGCGGACGCCGGGGCACGCCGCGCATCGCGGCCTTCCTGCTGGCGGCTGTGTTCGCCACAGGCGCCATCACGGCCATTTTCCACATGGGCGGCGAATACAAATGGTGGGCGCTGCCTGCGACCTGTTCGTCCGTCGGCGGTTCGGTCGATATGGACAGCCTGACGGCGCTCGCCATGGGCACGGGGCCGGTGACCAAGGTGATCGGCTGCGGCGATGTGGCCTGGAGCTGGCTGGGTCTGTCGATGGCAGGATGGAACGCGATCATCGCCTCGGCGCTTGCGGTGTTCAGCCTGTTGGCGGCGAAACGTCCCAAGGACGCCCGCGCGCCCCGGATCGAAAAGGCCTGATGCGATGAGCCATTCCATTCCTCTCCCTCGTCCTGGCCAAGGCGCCGACAAGGCGCGGATGGACGAGATCCTGCGCGTTGATCACGCCGGGGAATATGCGGCCGTCCTGATCTATCGCGCCCAGAAGGCGGTGTTCGAAGGGCGCAAGGGGCGTGACGGCATCGCCCATGACCTGTCGGAGATGCAGGACCAGGAGGCGGTCCACTTGGCGCGCTTCGAGCGGCTGCTGAACGAGCGGCGGGTGCGGCCCACGGTCATGACGCCCCTGTGGCGCATCGCCGCCTCGGCCCTGGGCGCCGGCACGGCCCTGATGGGTGAAAAGGCGGCGCACGCCTGCACCGAGGCGGTCGAGCGCGTGATCGAGAAACACTATGCCGACCAGATCGCCGAGATCGGCGACCGCGACCCGGCCCTGGCCGCCGAGCTGAAACAGTTCCGCGACGAGGAACTGGCCCACCACGACCACGCCATCGAACACGGCAGCCGCGAAGCGCCGGCCTACCGTCTGCTGTCCGGCGTGATCAAGGTGGGCTGCAAGGCGGCGATCAAGATCAGCGAGCGGGTCTGACGCGTCTCCTCCCCACCTGTGGGGAGGGGGACCGCGAAGTGGAGGAGGGGCTCCTGAAGTCCCACTGTCTCCTGTAGGCGTCGCAGAACCCCTCCGTCGCGGCGCTAAAGGAGCGCCGCGCCACCTCCCCATCGCTGCGCGACAGGGAGGAGACGACAGTCAGTAAATCTCGAACAGCCCGGCCGCGCCCATGCCGCCGCCGATGCACATGGTGACGACGCCGTATTTGGCGCCGCGGCGCTTGCCTTCAATCAGGACATGGCCGGTCATGCGGGCGCCGGACATGCCGTAGGGGTGGCCGATGGAGATGGCGCCGCCCGAGACGTTCAGGCGGTCGTCGGGAATGCCCAGCGTGTCTTGGCAATACAGAACCTGAGCCGCGAAGGCCTCGTTCAGTTCCCAGATGCCGATGTCGTCCATCGTCAGGCCGTGGCGCTTCAGCAGTTTGGGCACGGCATAGACCGGGCCGATGCCCATTTCGTCCGGCTCGCAGCCGGCGACGGCCATGCCGCGATAGGCGCCGAGCGGTTGCAGATTACGCTTCACCGCCTCGCCTGCCTCCATGACGACGCAGGCCGAGGCGCCATCCGACAGTTGCGAGGCGTTGCCGGCGGTGATGAACTCGCCCGTCTGGATATCCTCTCCGCCGCCGAAGACCGGCTTCAGCGCCTTCAGCCCTTCCAGCGTCGTGTCGGGACGGTTGCCCTCGTCCTTGGACAGGGTGACCTCTTTCAATGAGGTCTGGCCGGTGGCCTTGTCCATGACCAGCATGGTGGTGGTCATGGGCACGATCTCGGCGTCGAAGCGGCCGGCGTCCTGGGCGGCGGCCGTGCGCTGCTGTGATTTCAGCGCATATTCGTCCTGGCGGTCGCGGCTGATGCCGTAGCGGCGCGACACCACCTCGGCCGTCTCCAGCATCGACATATAGATGTGGGGCGACAGCTTCAGCAGCGCCTCATCCTTCATCCGGTACAGGTTCATATTCTGGTTCTGCACCAGGGAGATGCTTTCCAGCCCGCCGCCGACCGCCATCTTCTGCTGATCGAAGACGACCTGTTTCGCCGCCGTGGCGATGCCCATCAGGCCCGACGCGCACTGACGATCCAGGCTCATGCCCGGAACGGAAGAGGGCAGGCCGGCGGCGAGCGCGATCTGGCGCGCGACGTTGGTGCCGGTCGAACCCTGCTGCAGGGCCGCGCCCATGATGACATCCTCGATCTCGGCCGGATCGACGCCGGCGCGCTGGACCGCGTGCTTGACCGCATGGGCGCCGAGTTGCTGCGCCTGGGTGTCGTTGAAGGCGCCGCGATAGGCGCGCCCGATGGGCGTACGGGCAGTGGAGACGATGACGGCTTCGCGCATGAGCTTTCCTCCTGGGCTATCGCCCTTTGGGCTACTTGAGCCCATTCTTGTTTGGCCTACCGCGCTTCGCGCTGCTTGAGGCCGGTTTCCTCTGAAGCGAAGTTAGGCGCCTCACGCCGCGTCAACGCAAGGCGCCTTGTTGTCAACCGCCGTGGGCCTTCTGGGCCTTGGTCAGTTCGATCATGCCTTGGGCGGCGCCCATGTCCGGCACGATCTCGCCGGCGCGGTCCGAAATGGCGTCGAAGCGGGCGGCGACCTGTTCGGGCGCATCGTCGCCGGTGACGAAGTCGCCTTGCGTCAGGGTGACATAGACGCGCTCGAACCCGCCGGCGCCGGCGGCAAGGATGGTGCGGCTCGGCGCATCCTGGCTGACCAGGTAAAGCAGGCCGGGCGTGACCAGAGCCGGGGCCAGCGCCTCCAGCGGCAGGGCGGCGCCCAGATCCTCGGTCATGCGGGTGTGGGCGGTGGGCGCCAGGCAGTTGACGCGGATGTCGTTCTTGGCCCCCTCGATCGACAAGGTCTGCATCAGACCGACCAGCGCCATCTTGGCCGCGCCATAGTTCGACTGGCCGAAGTTGCCGTACAGACCCGAGGACGAAGTCGTCATCACGATCCGGCCGTAGTTCTGCCCGCGCATGATCTCCCACACCGCCTTGGTGCAGTTGACCGCCCCCATCAGGTGGACGTCGACGACGAAGCGGAAGTCCTCGATCTCCATCTTGGCGAAGGTCTTGTCGCGTAGCACGCCGGCGTTGTTCACCAGGATGTCGATCCGGCCCCATTTCGCCATGGCCTGATCGACCATGGCCTGGACTGCGGCATAGTCCGTCACCGAGGCCACATTGGCGATGGCCTCGCCGCCGGCCGCCTCGATTTCCGCCACGACCGCTTCCGCCGCCGTCGCCGACCCGCCTGAACCGTCGCGCGCCCCGCCCAGGTCGTTGACCACCACCTTGGCCCCCCGCGCCGCCAGAGCCAGAGCGTGTTCGCGCCCCAGCCCGCCCCCGGCGCCCGTCACTATCGCCACCTGTCCATCAAACCGCATCGCCATAATCGTCTCCTTTTGCAGGCGCCCAATGTGTTGAAACGGCGCCACAGTCGACACAATCCTAATCCCGGAGCGGAACCGCGCGCCAGCCACGCCGTTCGGCTCGGGAACGCTGTGCCAGTGCGCAGCTTCGCGCAATTCACACAGTGAGGAAGCTATGAAGCTTAAACTTCTCGCCTCTGTCGCCGCAGCCGGGCTGTTCGCAGCTGGCGCCGCATCGGCAGAACCCAATGGCTGGTACGGCGCCATCGACGCCGGCTACCACATGATCGACGATA
>NZ_DAMBJX010000016.1:0-4804 GCF_032067225.1 Brevundimonas vesicularis
ACACTGCACGCGTTGCACTATCATGCGGTCGATGTGTTCGCGGTTCAGAAGGATGTGGCCCGGCTCGAGACGCCGGGGCTGGAGGCTTTGCTGACCCCGCCGCTGGCCAATGGCGTCAACTGGTCCGAGGACGAGGTGGCGGCCGAGCTCGACAACAACGCCCAGGGGATACTGGGCTATGTCGTGCGCTGGATCGATCAGGGGGTGGGGTGTTCCAAGGTGCCGGACATCCACGACATCGGCCTGATGGAGGACCGGGCGACGCTGCGGATCAGTTCGCAGCATATCGCCAACTGGCTGCTGCACGGGGTCTGCACGGCCGATCAGGTTGAGGCGGCCTTCCAGCGCATGGCGGCCAAGGTCGATGGTCAGAATGCGGGCGATCCGCTGTATCGGCCGATGGCGGCGGACCCGGATAACAGTCTGGCCTATCAGGCGGCGCGGGCGCTCGTGTTCGAAGGCGTCGAGCAGCCTAACGGCTATACCGAGCCGTTGCTGCATGCCTGGCGGTTGAAGGCCAAGGCGGCTCAGTCCGTCTGACGGGTCTTGGGCGGAGCGGGCGGTTCCGGCGTCTCGGCCTCGTCGTCGGCCATGACGTCGTCGGCGGCGTCGTTGGCGGTTCGGGCGGGACTTTGCGGGCCGGTCGGTCGCGGCGGTGAGCCGACGCCGTAGCCGAGGCGCTTCAAGGCCTCCTCGCCGTCCAGGCCGAAGGCGGTGCGCAGGCGAAGATCGGTCTGGGGCACCGGCACCTCGACGCCCGCCGCGTCCAGGGCGTCGGCGATCAGCCAGGTGTAGGCGGCATGCATGGCCGCCGGCCGTTTGACGGCGTCACGCGTCGGCCAGACCACCAGTTCGAACGACAGGCCCCGATCGCCGAAGGCCACCAGCCAGACCTGGCTCTTGCGGGCCTCCGTTTCCGGCAGGGTGAAGGGGCTGGCGCGGGCGGCGGCCAGAACCGCATCGCGCACCTGTCCCCGGTCCGACCCATAGGCGACGGTGAAGGGCACATGGATGCGGCGGGTGTCGCCCTTCATCGTCCAGTTGGTGACGGGCTGTTCGATGAAGCGCGAGTTGGGCACCAGGACGTTGACGTTGTCGTTGGTGCGGACACGGGTGGCGCGCGGTCCGATCTCCATGATGGCGCCGCGGATGCCGATGTCCTCGATCTCGATATAGTCGCCGACCGACACCATCCGGTCGAAGATCAGGAACAGGCCGGAGACGAACTCCTTGACCACCCCCTGCAGACCCAGACCCACGCCGATGCCGAGCGCGCCGGCGAAGACGGTCAGGGACGACAGGTTCAGCCCTGCCGCCGACAGGGCCGACATGACGCCGACGACAATGATGCCGTAGCCCGCCAGACGCTCCAGCAGATAGATCGCCTGACGGCTGCGGTCCGAGCGTTCGCGCACCCGGCGCAGCGACCGCGTCACCACCCAATGGGCGGCGAAGGCGATCAGCAGGATCACGCCCGCGCTGACCAGACCGCCCAGCGTCAGATTGATCCCGGCGACGCGGGCGATCTGCGACTGCTCAATGGTGTCGAGGCCCAGCTTCTGGATCGGATTGGTCATCGCGTCCTAGAGCGTCCACCGAACGGTCAAGGTTCCGAACCTAGATGGCGAAGTCCTCGGTCGAGAACCGCCCATCCAGCCAGGCAACGATGCGCTCGGCGGCGTCCTCGGGCGACATGGTGGTGGTGTCCACGACGATCTCGGGGCTTTCGGGGGCTTCATAGGGGCTGTCGATGCCGGTGAAGTTCTTGAGCTCTCCCGCGCGGGCCTTCCTGTACAGACCCTTGACATCGCGGGCCTCGGCCACCGCCAGGGGCGTGTCGACGTGGACCTCGACGAACTCGCCCTCGCCCAGCAGGTCGCGGGCCAGGCGGCGTTCGGCGCGGAAGGGCGAGATGAAGCTGACCAGGACGATCAGGCCCGCGTCCACCATCAGTTTCGACACCTCGGCGACGCGGCGGATGTTCTCGACCCGGTCCTCCTCCGTAAAGCCCAGGTCGCGGTTGAGGCCGTGGCGGACATTGTCGCCGTCCAGCAGATAGGTGTGGCGACCGTCGGCGTGCAGCCGCTTTTCCACCAGATCGGCGATGGTCGACTTGCCTGCGCCCGACAGGCCGGTCAGCCAGATGACTCGACCCTTTTGGTTTTTGATGGCCGCGCGCGCGGCCTTGTCCACCGACAGGGCCTGCCAGTGGATGTTGTGGGCGCGGCGCAGGGCGAAGTGCAGCAAACCCGCCCCGACCGTCCGGTTCGAAATCCGGTCGATCAGGATGAAGCCGCCCAGATCCTTATTTTCGACATAGGGGGCGAAGGCGACGGGGGCGTCCAGCGACAGGTTACAGACGCCGATTTCGTTCAGCTCGAGCCGTTTGGCCGGCTGCTGCTCCAGGGTGTTGACGTTCACCTTATGCTTGGGCTCGGTGATGGTGGCGCCCACCAGCTTCGCGCCGATCTTGAGAAGGTAAGGCCGGCCCGGCAGCAGGGGCTCGTCGTCCATCCAGACCACTGTGGCCTCGAACTGGTCGGCAGCCTCGGGCGGGGCGTCGGCGCTGGCCAGGACGTCGCCGCGCGAGACATCGATCTCGTCGGCCAGGGTCAGGGTGATCGACTGGCCGGCGACAGCCTCAGCCAGGTCGCCGTCGGCGGTGACGATGCGGGCGACGGTCGAGGTCTTGCCCGACGGCAGGACGCGCACCGGATCGCCCGGCCGCACGGTACCGGCGGCGATCTGGCCGGAGAAGCCGCGGAAGTCGAGATTGGGCCGGTTGACCCACTGCACCGGCAGGCGGAAGGGATCGGCCTGAAGAGCGTCGCCGACCTCCAGCGTTTCCAGCAGGCTCATCAGCGGCGGCCCGGCGTACCAGGGCGAATGGGCGCTGGCCTCGGTGATGTTGTCGCCGCGCAGGGCCGACATCGGAATGGCGTCGAAGCGCTTCAGGCCGATCTGGTCGGCGAAGTCGGAGAAGTCGGCGACGATGGCGTCGAACACGGACCGAGACCAGCCCATGAGGTCCATCTTGTTGACCGCCAGGATGACGTGGCGGATGCCCAGCAGGCTGACCAGATAGGCGTGGCGCCGCGTCTGGGTCAGCACGCCGCGCCGGGCGTCGATCAGGATGACGGCGGCGTCGGCGGTCGAGGCGCCGGTGACCATGTTTCGCGTGTACTGCTCGTGGCCGGGCGTATCGGCGACGATGAATTTGCGCTTCTCAGTCGAGAAGAAGCGATAGGCCACATCAATGGTGATGCCCTGTTCCCGCTCGGCGGCCAAGCCGTCGACCAGCAGGGCGAAGTCAATGTCGCCGCCCTGGGTGCCGACGCGGCGACTGTCCGCCTCCAGCGCCGCCATCTGATCCTCGAAGATCATCTTGGAGTCGTACAGCAACCGGCCGATCAGGGTGGACTTGCCGTCGTCCACGCTGCCGCAGGTGATGAAGCGAAGCAGGCTCTTGTGCTGATGGGCGTCCAGATAGGCGTCGATGTCGCGGGCGATTAGGTCCGATTGGTGGGCCATCAGAAATAGCCCTCCTGCTTCTTCTTCTCCATCGAGGCGGACTGGTCGTGGTCGATCATCCGGCCCTGCCGCTCCGAGGTGGTGGTCAGAAGCATTTCCTGAATGACCTCGGGCAGGGTCGCGGCCGTGCTCTCGACCGCCCCGGTCAGGGGGTAGCAGCCCAGGGTGCGGAAACGGACGGACTTCATCTGGGGCGTCTCGCCGGGGCGCAGCCGGAACCGGTCGTCATCGACCATGATCAGGGCGCCGTCCCGCTCAACCACCGGCCGTTCGGCGGCCAGATACAGCGGCACGATGGGGATCCGCTCCAGGTGGATGTATTGCCAGACGTCCAGCTCGGTCCAGTTTGAGATCGGGAAGACGCGGATGCTCTCGCCGGGCTTTTTGCGCGTGTTGTAGAGCCGCCAGAGTTCGGGGCGCTGGTTCTTTGGGTCCCAACGGTGTTCTGCGGTGCGGAAGGAGAAGATCCGCTCCTTGGCGCGCGACTTCTCCTCGTCGCGCCGGGCGCCGCCGAAGGCCGCGTCGAAGCCGTAATGGTTCAGGGCCTGTTTCAGACCTTCGGTCTTCCACAGGTCCGTGTGCAGGGCCGAGCCGTGATCGAAGGGGTTGATGCCGCGTGCGAGGGCGTTGGGGTTCTGGTGGACCAGCAGCTCGACGCCCAGATCGGCCGCCGCCTGTTCGCGCATCGCGTACATGGCGCGAAACTTCCACGTCGTGTCGACGTGCAGAAGCGGGAAGGGCGGCCTGGACGGATAGAAGGCCTTCTTCGCCAGATGCAGCATGACGGCCGAGTCCTTGCCGATCGAATACAGCATGACCGGGCGCTCGGCCTCGGCCGCCACCTCGCGCAGGATGTGGATGCTCTCGGCCTCCAGGCGCTGAAGGTGCGTCAGGCGCGGCGCGGACAGGGTTGGGTTCGCAGTCAGAATGGCAGTATCCACCGAGGGGCTCCGTCGAGCGGAGGTGACAACGCCAATGTGCGACGTAAGACAAGCGATTGATACTGCCATGTCCTGTGAGATTTCCGACCTGACGGGCAAGAGGTCCAAGAACAGCGTTGTGACGTAACGGAACCAGGGTCGCCGAAAGCGGCTTATGGCATCAAAACGGAAACGCCCATGTCCAGCTTGAAATCCCTCGCCGCATCCGCCGCCGCCGCGATCGCGCTGGCGGGATGCGTGACCGCACCGTCGCCTTCCGAATATCGCGCGCCCCAGCCGGCCAAGCCGGTGGACGTGCAGCGTCTGTGGTCCGGGCGCTGGCACGAGATCGC
>NZ_DAMBJX010000016.1:4814-44743 GCF_032067225.1 Brevundimonas vesicularis
CTGCCGGATCGGCTGACCGACGGCTGCGTCGCCGGCGCGTCGATCTATACGCCGGTCGAGGGCACGCGGGTCGATGTGCGCGACACCTGTCAGGTCGGCACGCCGGACGGCAAGGAAAAGGCCATCGGCGGACGGGGTGAAATCCTCGATCCGGGCACCAACGCCAAGCTGAGGGTCAAGTATCTGGCTGGGTTCGTAACCTGGGACTATTGGGTGCTGGATCGGGCGGACGACTACAGCTGGTTCATCTCGGCGGATCCGACCTTCAATCGCCTGTTCATCTACACGCGCGACCTGCCTAGCGAGCAGCAGGTGCGCGCCTTGACCGAACGGGCGCGGGCCCTTGGGTATGATGTCAGTCGTCTGGAGTTCCCGGCCCAACCGGCGCGTTAAGGATCAAAGGCCATGCGCTCGACACGGACGGTCTTGTTCGCCTCGACACTGCTCGCGACGGTGATCGGTCTGGGGGCCTGCGCGGGCGGGACAGCTTTGCCCGTCGTGGCGGGGTTTGGTCCGGACCCGCAACTGCCGGCGCCGCGTCGGGGCTTGCTGCCGACCGTCAACATCGCCCCGGCGTCGAGCTGGCCCGAAGGCGCGACGCCGGTCGCGGCGGCGGGATTGCGCGTACAGGCGTTCGCGACAGGCCTGGATCACCCGCGCTGGCTCTATCGCCTGCCCAATGGCGATATTTTGGTCGCGGAGTCGAATGCACCGCCCAAGCCCGAAGACAAGAAGGGCGGTCTGCGTGGCTGGGTGATGGGCAAGGTCATGGCCAAGGCCGGCGCCGGCGTCCCGAGCCCCAACAAGATCGTCCTGCTGCGGGATGCGGACGGCGACGGCGCAGCGGAGATCAGGAGCGATTTCCTGACCGGCCTGAACTCGCCCTTCGGCATGGCTCTGGTCGGCGATCGGCTCTACGTCGCCAATGCCGATGCGGTGGTGGCCTTCCCGTATCGGAGCGGCCAGACGCGCATCGACGCTGCGGCGACGAAGGTCGCGGACCTGCCCGCCGGCCGCAATCACCACTGGACCAAGAGCCTGGTCGCCAGCCCGGACGGCCGGCGGCTTTATGTCGGGGTCGGCTCCAACTCCAACGTCGGCGAAAACGGCCTGGATGAGGAAGTCGATCGCGCCGCCATCCTGGAGATCGATCCGGCCACGGGGGCGCGGCAGGTCTATGCCTCGGGCCTGCGCAATCCGGTCGGCATGGACTGGAACCCGCAGACCGGCCAGCTGTGGGTGGCGGTCAACGAGCGTGATGAAATCGGCGACGATCTGGCGCCCGACTATATGACTTCGGTCACGCCGGGCGCCTTTTACGGCTGGCCGTGGAGCTATTACGGTCAGACGGTCGATACGCGTCCGCCCGCCAATCCTGCGATGGTCGCGCGCGCGATCCGGCCGGATTACGCCCTGGGCGCGCACACGGCGTCGCTGGGGCTGACGTTCGGACAAGGCGCGAGCCTGTTGCCGCCAGCGCTCCGCTCGGGCGTTTTCGTCGGCCAGCATGGATCGTGGAACCGCAGCGTGCGCAGCGGCTACAAGGTGATCTTCGTGCCTTTCGTCGATGGGCGTCCCGCCGGGCCGCCGCAGGACGTTCTGACCGGATTTCTGAACGCCCAGGGTCAGGCTCAGGGCCGGCCCGTTGGGGTGCAGATCGACCGGCAAGGCGCGCTGCTGGTCGCCGACGACGTGGGCAATGTCATCTGGCGCGTCAGCGGCGCCTGAACCTCGATCATGAAAAAAGCCCCGGCCGAGGCCAGGGCTTTCCATTATTCTGCTGAGATCAGTTCAGCGGCTGGACCGTGATCGCCGGAGCGGCGGGCGTGGTCACGACCGGAGCCGGAGTTGAGGCTGCGGGCGCGGTGTTCAACTGGCTGGTGCTCGAGGGCGAAGCCGCCGGCGCGGCGTAGGGTTGCGGACCCACAGGCGTAGCCGGCGTCTCAACACGGGCGGCGGCGGGCCGTTCAACGGCTGGCGCAGCGCGACGGGCCACGGGTTCAGCGCGGCGAGCGACCGGGGCAGGCGCGGCGGCGGGCGTCGGGGTCGCAGCCGGCGTGGGCGCGACCTCGGCCGGGGCGGGCGTGACCGGCGCCTGGGCGGCCGTCATCGCGGCGGGCGCGGTCTGCATGGCCGGTGCGGCGGTCTCGGCGGGCTGGGCCGGAGCGGCCTGTTCGCCGCCCATCATCATGGCGACGCCGCTGCCCAGCAGCACCACGGCGCCGATCGGAGCGAGGATCATCCAGGTCTTCACCGACTTCTTGGACTTGGTCGTGCGAGCGTAACGCGGGACGAAGGTCGTGTCGTCAGCGCGGGCTTCGGTATTGGCGTTGGCATAGGTCATAGACATTGTTTGTGTCCTCCATAACGTCGATCAACCAACCCGCCGTTCCGCAACGCCGTTCCGCGTAAAGCGCAAAAGCCCCGAAGAAACACCGTTTCCGCCCGGAATGGGGCGAAGACCGTGCGCGCGGCCGCCGCATTTGCCGTCAATGCGGCAATAAAAAGCAGGGCGGTGCTCTGGATTTCCGCCGCGTCAACCGAACAAATGGATCACGGCTGGACGGCAATTCATCAGGTTCGCGAAGGATTGCGGACCCTACGGTTGACCCGACCGGCCGCCTTCGTCCATCACCGGACGGGAGCGAACACGCATTGACCGGAGTACGGCGCGCATGGGTTTTGTAGCCAATATCCGTAGGGATGTCCGGTTCGCGCGCGGCCTGTTCCGTCTGTTGAAACGCATCAAGCCGATCGAGTTGGACAGCGACGTCCTGCTCTGCGACGACTTCGAAGAAGCCGTCGACAAGTTCGCCGACAACATCGCCATCGACGACGGTCAGCGCACCCTGACGTATCGCGACCTGGACGCCATGGCCAACCGCTTCGCCCACTGGGCCAAGAACCGGGGCCTGCGTCGCAGCGATACCATCGCCCTGATGATGACCAACCGGATCGAGTATCTGGCGGCGTGGATCGGCTTCTCCAAGGTCGGCATCGCCACGGCTCTGATCAACACCAATCTGAACGGGCAGGGGCTGGCCCACTGTCTGGCCATCTCCAAGGCGTTCAATGTCGTCGCGGACGAGGACTGCTGGCGTCAGATCGAGGAGGCGCGGCCTCTGGTCGACCACAACCTGGCGCTCTGGGTTCTGGGCCTGACCGACGATCTGGAAACCAGCGACCGTCGCGGCCTGGACAAGCCTGTGCGCGGCGGGTCTTCGGTGCGGCCGTCCAAATCGGCGCGCGAAGGCCTGACCAACCGCGATACCGCCCTTTATATCTACACCTCCGGCACGACCGGCCTGCCCAAGGCGGCGCGCATCCCGCATTCGCGCGCCCGCACCTATATGCGCGCCTTCGCCGGCGCCACGCGTTCGACGCCCGAGGACCGGATCTTCAACGTCCTGCCGCTGTATCACTCGACCGGCGGCTTGGTCGGGGTGGGCGCAGCGCTGTTGAACGGCGCGCGGTTGGTGATCCGCAAGAAGTTCTCGGCCAGCACCTTCTGGCCCGACGTGCGCTCGTCGGGCGCGACCATGTTCGTCTATATCGGCGAGCTGTGCCGCTATCTGGTCAACTGCCCGCCGCACGAGGACGAAACCAAGCACAAGCTGCGTCTGGCGTTCGGCAACGGCCTGCGCGCCGATGTCTGGCCCGACTTCCAGAGCCGGTTCAAGATTCCCGACATCCTGGAGTTCTACGGCTCGACCGAAGGCAATGTCTCGCTGTTCAACTTCGACGGCAAACAGGGCGCGATCGGTCGGGTGCCGAGCTTCCTGAAGTCGCAGATCAATATTCGCCTGGTCGAATTCGACGTGGAGACCGAACAGCCCATCCGCGGCGCGGACGGTCTGTGTCGCCTGGCGCGCGTCGGCGAGGTGGGCGAGGCCATCGGCCTGATCGGCAACGACATCCGCCACGACTTCTCGGGCTATGCCGACAAGGCCGCCTCGCAGAAAAAGATCCTGACCGACGTGTTCAAGAAGGGCGACCGCTGGTTCCGCACCGGCGATCTGATGAAGCAGGACAGGGAAGGCTATTTCTACTTCGTCGACCGGATGGGCGACACCTTCCGCTGGAAGGGCGAGAACGTCTCGACCTCAGAGGTCGAACAGGTGCTGATGGACGCGCCAGGCGTATCCGAAGCCATCGTCTATGGCGTGCCCGTTCCGGCCCAGGACGGCAAGGCCGGGATGGCGGCCCTGGTGGTGGAAGGCAAGTTCGACGCCCAGGCCTTCTCCGACCATGTCGAGGCCAAGCTGCCCGCCTATGCCCAACCGGTGTTTGTGCGGCTGATCAAGTCGGCCGAAACGACCGGCACCTTCAAATACCGCAAGGCCGATCTGGTGGTCGACGGGTTCGATCCGTCCAAGACCGGCGCCGCCCTCTATGTGCGGGGCGGGGCTGCGGGCTATCAGAAGCTGACGGCGGCCGGGCGCAACGCCATCCTGAAGGGCGAAAGCCGTCTGTAACGACCGGCAAGGCGGCGTTCGCGAAACGCCGTCTTAATGATTAATGGCGATAGTCCCGACCTCTCGCGTCAGGATTGTTCGCCTCCATGTTCCAGATCATCGGCATCGTGCTGCTGTTCGGCCTCGTCTTCGGCAGCTACGCCATTTCGGGCGGCAAGTTCGAAGTGATTCTGCACGCCGCGCCGCACGAGCTGATGGCCATCGGCGGGGCTGGCATCGCCGCGTTCCTGATCTCCAACTCGCTGCCGGTGATCAAGGGCTCCATGGCGGGGTTGGGCAAGACCTTCGCCGGGCCGAAGTGGAAGAAGCAGGACTATAAGGACCTGCTGTCGCTGCTGTTCCAGCTGACCAAGACGATGAAGTCCAAGGGCGTGGTGGCGCTGGAAAGCCATATCGAAAAGCCCAAGGAATCGACCATCTTCCAGAAGTACCCCAAGGTGCTGAAGGACCATTTCGCCGTCGACTTCATCTGCGACACCCTGCGGATGATGACGATGAACCTGGAGGATCCGCACCAGGTCGAGGATGCGATGGAAAAGCAGCTGGAAAAGCACCATCACGAGCATCTGGAAAACGCCCACGCGCTTCAGAACCTGGCCGACGGTCTGCCTGCGCTGGGCATCGTCGCCGCCGTCCTGGGGGTCATCAAGACCATGGGTTCGATCACCGAGCCGCCCGAGGTTCTGGGCGGCATGATCGGCGGCGCCCTGGTCGGCACCTTTATGGGCGTGTTCCTGGCCTATGGTCTGGTCGGTCCGTTCGCGGCGCGCCTGACGGCCATCATCAACGAGGAAGCCGCCTACTATAAGATCATTCAGTCGGTGCTGGTCGCCCACCTGCACGGCAACGCCGCCCAGATTTCGGTCGAGATAGGCCGGGGCGACATCCCGTCATCGGCGCAGCCGTCGTTTGGCGAGATGGAAGAGGCGCTGAACAGCATCACCGCCGACTGATCCCGACTTTCCTGATCTTAACTTGCCCTGCCGCGCGCGGCGGCCCTATCGTTTGCGCCAAGAGACGTTCCGGTCTCGCAAGCTTCGGAGACATCTTCATGCGTATCAAAGCCCTCGTCGCCGCATCCGCCGCGCTCTTGGTCCTGGCCGCCTGCAGCAAGGCCCCGGAAGAGAAGGCCGAAGCGCCGGCCACCGATGCGGTCGAGGCCGCAGGCAGTGCTGAAGAAGCCGCCCTGACGGTCGATCAGGCCGCCAAGGACGCCGAAGCGGCGGCCAATCAGGCCATTCAGGAAGACACCGCCGCCCAGGCCGCCACGACGATGCAGGGCGCCGACGCCTCCGCCGCAGCGCCCGTGCCTGTCGCGCCGGCCGAGCCTGCGCACGGTCCGGCCGCCGCCCACTAAGGCCGCGTCGAAACCAAAGCCCGAAGAGGCCGCTCCGACCGGAGCGGCCTTTTTCATGTCGGCGACGAAGGTGCTAGAGCCGCGCGATGACGCCTGATGACGACGCCTCGCCCCTGCTGACCTGGACCGAAGAGGGCGAGCCGCGCTCCGGCCGGTTCGGCGACGTCTATTTCTCCCGAGACGACGGCCTGGCCGAAACGCGGGCGGTGTTTCTGGAAGGTTGCGGCCTGCCGGACGCCTGGATGGGGCGGGATCATTTCACGGTGGCCGAGCTGGGGTTCGGCACAGGGTTGAACATCGCCGCCCTACTGGACCTTTGGCGCCGGACCCGGCCCGAGGGCGGGCGGCTGCACATCTTCTCTATCGAGGGGTTTCCGCTGACGGCGGCGGAAGCGGCGCGGGCGCTGGGCGCCTGGCCCGAACTGGCGGTGGCGACCGAGGCCTTGATCGCAAACTGGCCGGCCGCGACGCCGGGCTTTCACCGGGTGGACCTGCCGGGCTTCGACGCCGTGCTGGACCTGGCGGTGGGCGATGCGGCCTGGGCGCTGGAGCAGTGGTCGGGGGCGGCGGACGCCTGGTTCCTGGACGGTTTCTCGCCTGCGCTGAACCCGGGCATGTGGTCGCCCGACGTGATGGCCTTGATCGCCGAGCGCTCGGCGCCGGGCGCGAGCCTGGCCACCTTCACCGTCGCCGGGGCCGTGCGCCGGGGCCTGGCCGAGCAGGGTTTCGTCGTCGAGAAGCGCCCCGGCCATGGCCGCAAGCGCGAGCGGCTTGAGGCGCGTCTCTCCTCAATGTTCGAACCGTCGCCGCCGCCCAGCGTCGCCGTGATCGGCGCGGGCGTCGCCGGCGCATCGGTGGTGCAGGCCCTGAAGGCGGAGGGCGTCCGGGCGATGGTGTTCGAGGGTGAGCGCCCTGGCGCGGGCGGCTCTGGCTTTCCGGCGGCCCTGGTCACGCCGCGTCTGGACGCCGGCGACCTCGGCATCGCCGCCCTGCACGCCCAGGCGCTGGAGCGGGCGGCACATCTGTATGCCTCGATCCCGGACGCCGTAACCGGCCACGGCGTGCTGCAACTCCCCCAGGCGCCGCGGGATGCGGCCCGGTTCGAAAAGATCGCTCGCCAGCCGATCTGGAATGACGATGACATGGTGGTGCTGGACGACGGGGCGGCGTCAGCCGTCGCCGGCGAAGCAACGGGGCAAGGCGGTCTGCTGATGACGGGGGCACTCGCGGTGCGCCCTGCGACGGTGCTCTCGAAATGGCTTTCGGACGCGGAGACGCGCTCTGAGCGCGTGATACGGCTGGAGCGCGCCGACGGCCGCTGGCGCTTGATTGGCGAAGCCGACGTCGTGCTGGGCGAGGTCGATGCGGTGGTTCTCGCCGCCGGCTGGGGATCGGCCGCCCTGCTGGAAGGGTTCGACCAGACGCCGCGCCTGTCGCCCGTGCGGGGGCAGGCGGACTGGATCGACGGGGACGTGACCATCCACCCCATGGCTTGGGGCGGCTATGCGGTTCCGACGGGCCAAGGCGTGCTGTTCGGCGCGACCCATGACCGGGGCGACACCGACACGGCGCCGCGCGAGGACGACAGCGTACGAAATCTGGCGACCTTGGAAGCGCGCTTGCCGGCGTTGGCCAAGCGCATCACGGCGGCCGGGACGGTGCAGCATCGGGCTGCAGTCCGCGCCACGACGCCGGATCGCCTGCCTGTGGCGGGCGCTCTCGATGACGGACTCTATGTGCTCGGCGGTCTGGGGTCGCGCGGCTTTTGCGTCGGGCCCTTGCTGGGCGAGCATATCGCCGCCCTCGTCCTTGATCAGCCCTCGCCCCTGCCGCGCGATCTGGCGGCGCGCGTGTCGGCCCGTCGGTCTGCGGTTCTGACGGACGCCCTTGCATCGTCCTCGCCGACGCGCGCAGGATGAAGCGGGGGCTTGTTCAGGAGTTGACTATGCATCGCCTCATTCTGTCGTCGGCTGCTCTCCTCGTACTGTCGGCCTGTGCGCCGTCGCCGGGCGTGACGACGGCCAGCCGCGCCGACGCCGGCCAGTGCTTCCGGCCCAATCTGGTGCGCAACTTCACCGCGCCGAACGACCAGACCCTGTATGTTCGCACAGCCGACGCGGGGGTGTTCCAGATCGAAACCCCCTTCTGTCGCGACATGACCCGCGCCCTGTCGATCGCGCTGGAACCTGTCGCCGGATCCAGCCGCCTGTGTCCCGGCGATCAGGCCTCACTGCTCAGCCCGGCGACGGGCCCTCAACCGTGCCGCGTGCGCATCGCCAGGAAGCTGACGACCGCAGAGATCGAGGCCCTGCCGTCTCGCGATCGGCCCTGACCGAAAACGCTTTCGCAGCCTTCGGGAGAGATTGAATTCTCGCTCGCGCGGGTATGAAATGATTGCCTTGCCTGGGGAGGGAAGAGGATGATCAGAACAGTTGGCGTGGCGGCGATCCTGGCGACGGCGGCGATCGCATCGCCATCGGCGGCCGAAAGCTGGGCTGCGTTTTCACGCAGCGATGCCACCGTCTATCTGGTGGATGTCGATGCGCTGGCGCCGGTAGACGGCGTGGCGACGACGCGCATGGCGCGTGTGCCCGCGCGCGGCGAGGCGACCAATCTCAGCCATGAGACCGAAGAGGTCATGGTGCGGTGTTCGGACGGCCAGTCGCGTTCGGGCGCGACGGTGACCTATGGCGCGGACGGGGCGGAAACCGATCGCTATTCCGAGGACACGCCGTGGGAAGCGACGCCGGCCGGCGGCATCTATGGCGCAATCAAATCCTTCGCCTGTGAGGACATGCGGCCCCAGACGGCGGCCTTCCCGACCATCCAGGCCTTCATCGCGGGCGGACGCGGCCAGTAGGCCGCGCCCTTTCGCCATCAGACGTCGACGGCCGCGTCCAGAGCGTTGTCCTGGATGAACTCGCGCCGGGGTTCGACAACGTCGCCCATCAGTTTGGCGAACAGGTCGTTGGCGTCTTCCTCGTGCTCGACCGAGACCTGCAGCAGGGTGCGGGCGTTGACGTCCAGCGTCGTCTCCCACAGCTGCTCGGGGTTCATCTCGCCCAGGCCCTTGTAGCGCTGGATCGACAGGCCCTTCTTGCCCGCGTCCAGCACGGCGGTCAGCAGGTCCAGCGGACCGCGAATGGTCGTGGACTTGTCCTTGCGGCGGTAGGTGGCGGGGGCGACGAAGACGCCGTCGAAAGCGGCTGCGCGTTCGGCCAGACGACGGGCGTCCAGCGAGCGGATCAGGGTCTCCTCCAGCACGATGGTCTCCTGCACCGCGCGACGGGTGCGGGTGAAGACCACGGCGCCCTGCTCGCCCGGCGCGCCCGTCCACTCGCCATCGCCCTCTTCGGCATAGAGGTTCAGGCGCACGGCGGCGGCGGCTGAGGCGGTCGCCATGTCCGAATGCTCTGCGAACAGACCGGCGAGCGCCGCCTGTTCGATAGCGAAGGCGGGGGCGCGTTGGCTGAGGCGATCGACGCTGGCGCTGAAGGCCTTGGCCTCGCGCACCAGGGATTGCAGGTCCAAGCCCAGTCGACGCTCGCCGGTGGACAGGTCCAACTCCGCCTCTGACGAACCTTCCTCGATCAGATAGGCGTCCATCTCGGCCTGATCCTTCAGGTAGCGCGACTGCTTGCCCTTGGAGACCTTATAGAGGGGCGGCTGGGCGATATAGACGTGGCCGCGCGTGATCAGCTCGGGCATCTGACGATAGAAGAAGGTCAGCAGCAGGGTGCGGATGTGGGCGCCGTCGACGTCGGCGTCGGCCATCAAAATGATCTTGTGATAGCGCAGCTTGTCGGCGTTGAAGTCGTCGCGTCCGATGCCGGTGCCCAGCGCCAGGATCAGCGTCCCGATCAGATCCGACGACAGCATCCGGTCAAAGCGCGCGCGCTCGACGTTCAGGATCTTGCCGCGCAGAGGCAGGACGGCCTGGTTCTCGCGGTTGCGCGCCTGTTTGGCCGAGCCGCCGGCGGAATCACCCTCGACGATGAACAGTTCGGACTTGGCTGGATCGCGCTCCTGGCAGTCGGCCAGCTTGCCCGGCAGGCTCGAGATTTCGAGCGCGGACTTGCGCCGCGTCAGGTCGCGGGCCTTGCGGGCGGCCTCACGCGCTGACGCCGCCTCGATGATCTTGGCCACGATCTGCTTGGCCTCGACCGGATGTTCCTCGAACCAGGTCGAAAGGCCTTCCGAGCACAGGCTTTCGACGGCCGGACGCACTTCGGAGGAGACCAGCTTGTCCTTGGTCTGGGAGCTGAACTTGGGATCCGGCACCTTGACCGACAGGACGCAGGTCAGGCCCTCGCGCGCGTCCTCGCCGGTGACGGAGACCTTCTCCTTCTTGCCGGCGCCCGAGCTCTCGATATAGCCGCCCATGACGCGGGTCAGGCTGGCGCGGAAGGCCGACAGGTGGGTGCCTCCATCCCGCTGGGGGATGTTGTTGGTGAAGCACAGCATGGTCTCGTGGTAGCTGTCGTTCCACCACAGGGCGAGATCCAGTTCGATCCCTTCCTTCTTGCCGCGAATGACGATGACGTCCTTCAGGATCGGCGTCTTGGACTTGTCGAGGTGGCGCACGAAGGCTTCGACCCCGCCCTCGTAGTGCAGGATCATCTCGACCGGCTCGGCGTGGCGCTGGTCGGCCAGCTTGATGACCACGCCCGAGTTCAGGAAGGCCAGTTCGCGCAGACGGTGTTCCAGCGTCTTCAGGTCGAAGTCGATGTGGCTGAAGGTCGTGACAGACGGGAAGAAGGTGACCTCGGTTCCGCTCAGCGGCTTGCCGGTGTCCTCGCGAATGGGGGCGTCGCCGGTGACTTCCAGCGACTTGACCGTGTCGCCGCGCTCGAAGCGCATCTGGTGCGCCTTGCCGTCGCGATAGATCTTCAGCTCCAGCCAGTCGGACAGGGCGTTGACCACGGACACGCCCACGCCGTGCAGACCGCCGGACACCTTGTAGGAGTTCTGGTCGAACTTACCGCCGGCGTGCAGCTGGGTCATGATGACCTCGGCCGCCGAAACGCCTTCGCCTTCGTGGATGCCGGTGGGAATGCCGCGGCCGTTGTCGGTCACGGTGACCGAGCCGTCGCTGTTCAGGATGACCTGGACCAGGTCGGCGTGGCCGGCCAGGGCCTCGTCGATGGCGTTATCGACCACCTCATAGACCATATGGTGCAGGCCCGAGCCGTCGTCGGTGTCGCCGATATACATGCCGGGGCGTTTGCGCACGGCGTCCAGGCCTTTGAGAACCTTGATGGAATCGGCGCCGTATTCGGGCAGGTCGGCAATCGGATCGGTCATGAAGTCATTGGCTCTGAAGTCCCGACCGGGACGGGGATGGAGCGCCGGACCCGGCGCTCGAATCGACGGCGGGATCGCACCGCGCCGAAGCCCGCAACATATAGGAAATTCCGGCGAAAAAGCGAGGAATTCCGCGATTGGAGCCTAGTCGGTTTCCAGCGCGCCGCCGGCCACGCGGACGAACTGGGCGCGGCCTTCCAGACCGGCGAACAGGTCGCGTTCGGTCCCGGTCATGAAGGCCTGCAGATCCAGCGCCGTGATCTCGTCGAACAGGGCCGTGCGGCGCGCCTCGTCGAGGTGGGCGGGGGCTTCGTCCAGCAGCAGGATCGGGCGCGCAGCATGATCTGAAAGCCGCGCGATCTGAGCCAAAATTAGGTTCAGGACCAAGGCCTTCTGCTCACCCGAAGAGCCCTCGGCCGCAGGGCGCTGTTTCTCGCGGTGCAGCGCGGTCAGGTCGGTGCGGTGCGGCCCGAACAGCGAGCGGCCGGCGGCGCCGTCGCGGGCGCGGGCCTTGGCCAGGCCCTCGCGGATGGCGGCGGCGATCTCGTCCTCCTCGGCGCCCGCTTCGGCCATCTGTTCGGCGGCGCCGTCCAGACCCAGGTCGGCCTGGGGGAAGGGCCGATCGCTGCGGTCGTCGATGGCGGCCTGAAGCGCGTGCAGGGCGGCGACGCGGGCGAGGGCGGCGCGGGCGCCGGCCTCGCCCAGCCGAACCTCAAGGGCGTCCAGCCAGACGGGGTCGGCTTCACGCCCGTCCTGAGCGTCGTTCAGCAGGCGCAGCCGCTCGCGCAGCGCCTTTTCATAGGCGGAGACGCTGGCGGCGTGGTCGGGATCGGCAGCGAAGACCAGCCGGTCGAAGAACTTCAGCCGCTCGGCGCGCGCGTCCGAGAACAGCCGGTCTTGGTCCGGCGTGGCCCAGACAGGACGCAGATAGTCGAGCAGCCGCCCCGGCTGGGCCGTCTCGCCGTCGATGCGGACGATGCGCCGCGCCGCGCCTGCCGCCTGGACGCCTGTGCCCAGCCGCGTCTCGTCGTCCAGTTCGACCATGACGGCCCAGGCGCGTCCGGTCGCCTCGCCCGGCTCGCGCCGGCCCATCTCGGCGGCGGTGGCGCCGCGCAGCCCCTTGCCGGGGGTCAACAGGCTGATCGCCTCCAGCAGATTGGTCTTTCCCGCCCCGTTCGGCCCATGCAGCACCACGGGGACGGAGGTCATCTCCAGCCGCGCGCCCGCATAGGAGCGGAAGTCGGTGAGGGTGAGGGAGGCGAGACTCAAATCTATCCGCTCATCCCGGCGAAAGCCGGAACCCAATCCGTCATGTGCCGTGACCAGCCTTCCAGGCGTTCATCACGTTCACTAGGCGTTGCGAGTCGAGCTCATAAGTTTGACGAAGCCGTCCGTCCGCTTCCGACGGTAGACCACGAAAAATCCAGAGGCCGATGTTATTTCGACAAGGCTGATTTTTAAGCGCGTACAGCAAGTAGCTGTTGACGTGGATTTTTAGAATCCAGAACCGATCAACATCGATCCAGGGGATCAGGGGGCGTCGCCAAATGCCGGCAACTTTAAAGCCTTCCGTCGAGAGTATGAGGTCGGGCGGGAACGCACGATTGATCAGCGTATGGATCAGGAACCATCCAACGACGGCTAAGCCTACCCAGCCAAAAAATGAAAAGACGACATCATTTGAGCGCAACAGGGCGAAAGCCAGTATGGCATAAGCAGCCATGAACATGATCCGCCAGAGTTCAGGCCAGCGTCGCGCTGCGATAATTCGTTGTCTTTGGCTCACACCCGTAGCGGCATCAGGACATACTGAACGCCCGGATCGCCCGGATCGAGCACCAGGGTCGGGGAGGCTGGGTCGGCGAAGCGGAAGGCGGCGTTTTCACCCGTGATCTGGCCGGCGACGTCCAGCAGATAGCGGGCGTTGAAGCCGATTTCGAACGGTTCGTCGGAATAGCCGATCTCGACCTCTTCCTCGGCCTGGCCGGCTTCCATGTTGCGTACGGTCAGCTTCACCCGGTCGTTGTCGAACGCCAGTTTCACCGAACGGCTCTTCTCGGCCGAGATGGTGGCGACGCGGTCGACGGCCTTGGCGAACAGGGCGTTGTCGATGTCGGCCTGTTTGTCGTTGCCGCGCGGGATGACGCGCAGATAGTCGGGGAAGGCGCCGTCGATGACCTTGGAGGTCAGGGACGCCTCGCCCATCTGGAAGCGGATCTTCTGGGCCGAGACGGTGACCTCCACCGCGCCGCCAGCGTCGTCCAGCAGGCGACGGACCTGATCCACGGTCTTGCGCGGCACGATGACGCCGGGGCCGCCGGCTGCGCCCTCGGGCGCCGGGGTTTCGGCCAGGGCCAGGCGGTGGCCGTCGGTGGCGACGGCGCGCAACAGCGGAATGCCAGCCTCGGCGACCGTGTGCAGATACAGGCCGTTCAGATAGTAGCGCGTTTCCTCGGTCGAGACCGCGAACCGGGTCTTGTCGATCAGACGGGCCAGATCCTCCTTGGGCAGGACATACGAGGCGCCGGCGCTGTCTGTGGACATCACGGGGAAGTCGCCGGCCGGCAGGACCGGCAGGTTGAAGCGCGACCGGCCGGCCGAAACGACCAGGCGCGGATCGTCGCCCGAATAGAGCAGCGAGACCTCTGCGCCTTCCGGCAGCTTGCGCACGATTTCGTACAGGGTGTGGGCGGGAGCCGTGATCTGACCCTCGACCTGAACTTGGGCCTCGGCCTCGTCCACCATCTCCATGTCCAGATCGGTGGCGGCGAAGGCCAGCCGGTCGCGGCCCGCGCTCAGCAGGACGTTGGACAGGATCGGAATGGTGTTTCGACGTTCGACGACGCTCTGCACGTGGCCCAGGGCCTTCAGGAGCGCGGATCGTTCGATGGTCAGCTGCATGTCGTCTCGCCCGGCGCGGCCGACTCGCAAGGCGGCTGCGGTTAAGTGACCTGGGACACTAGCGGATTGCGCGGCGGGAGCAACGGGTCAGACCTGCTGCTCCACAGCTTCAGCCCCGCAACTTGCGCGTCAGGGCCTCGACGTCGCGGGCGATCTGATCGTCCTGCGGCATCAGCTCCTCGATCTTGCGCACGCCGTGCAGGACCGTGGTGTGATCGCGCCCGCCGAAACGACGACCGATGTCGGGGTAGGAACGGGTCGTGTGCTGCTTGCACAGATACATGGCGATCTGGCGCGGGCGGGCGACCGAACGGGTGCGGCGTTCGCTGAGCAGGTCGGCCTGTTTCATGTTGAAGTGGTCAGCGACCGTCTTCTGAATCTCGTCCACGGTGATGCGGCGCTCGGGGCCGCCGCGCATGGCCATGCCCAGCAGGGTCGAGGCTTCGTCGACCGACACTGACGACAGGCGCGCGCCCGCAGCGGCGGCCAGGGTGTTCACGGCGCCCTCAAGCTCGCGCATCGAGCCGGGGGTGCGGTCCACCAACTGGGCCAGGACCTCCGGGTTGGCCTCGCCCTGGACGACGCCCAGGGCCGACAGGGCCTTCAGACGGTTCTGGGCCACGGCGATTTTCAGCTCACGGTCGCCTGCCTCGACCGGGCAGGTCAGGCCGGCGGCGAGGTGGCTGCGCAGGCGCGGCTCGACCTCGGTCAGGGCCATGGGCGCACGGTCGGCCGAGAAGACGATGCGTTTGCCGTCCTCGATCAGGGCGGTCAGGGTCGAGAGCAGTTCTTCCTGGGTCGACGTCTTGCCGCCCACGAACTGTACATCGTCCAGCAGCAGCATGTCGGCCGAGCGCAGGCTTTCCTTGAAGGCGGCGGTCGAGCGGTCCTGCATCGCCTTGACGAAGGTGGACAGGAAGCGTTCGGCGGTCAGATAGACGACCTTGGCCTCGGGACGCAGACGCTGGGCCTCCCAGGCGATGGCGTTCAGCAGATGGGTCTTGCCGTAACCGTAGGGGCCGCAGAAGAAGACGGGGTTGAAGTGACCGTCGGCCCAGCTGGCCACCTGTTTGGCGATGGCCAGGGCGAAGGCGTTGCCCTGGCCTTCGACGAAGCTGTCGAACGTCAGGCGATCCTGCAGACCGGCGGCGCGTACGGCGCGGGCGCCGTCAGCGCTGATGGGGGCGGCGGGCGCCATCTGCGGCGTGGCGGCGAAGGCGGCCAGACGCGGGGCGGCGTCCACCACATTGCCCGGCATCACGGCCGAGGCCGGCGGGGCCGATCCCACTTCGGCGCGGCAGCGCACCTCCAGGCGGCGCGACAGACCGTCCAGGCCCAGCCACAGTTCGTTCATGCGACGCAGCGCGTTCTTGCGCACCCAGTCGCGGGCATAGGCGGTCGGGGTGACCAGGATCAGATGGCCGGCGTTGTCCAGGCGGACCGCCGACGGGGCGATATAGGAAGAGAAGGGACCATCGCCGATTTCAGCGCGCAGGCGCACGGACGCCTCGCTCCAGATGCGGTCCGGATCCGTCAGTCCCGACGTCTTCGTTCCGCCTGCCATCGCCGCTGCGCCCCCAACCATCTTTGCCCGCCCACCTTAGAAAAACCATTCCGACCTTCCGCGCTTCAGGGCGATGGTTCAGGGACGACTTCTCCTGCGCCGAAAAGCGATGCTTTTCGGACGGGGTCTAACCTCTGAACAGACATCTCCCGCCGACGCGAAACATAGGCCTCGCGCCGTCTTCATCCGTGCTGGGATGGAAGTGCGTTAGAGGCCAAAACTTACGCCGCGAGCCGGGTGGGTCAACGCTGATTCGTTGGTCGATTCGCAGTTAAATTGTTTGACTCCGTCAAACCCTGACACCGCTTGGAATTTCGGCCGGATCATGGCTCGACGATCGGTGTTTTCGGATTTGACGGTTAGCGACACAACGCAAAACGGCGAAGGAGCTTGCGCGCCTTCGCCGTTGATATTGCTTTATAATCCCACAACGAAACAGCGACAGCTGTTCCGTCCGCTGTTGGATTAATTTTGGCTCAGGCGGCCGACAGCTTCTTCAGCTGGGCGGCTAGGCGCGAGACCTTGCGCGAGCCGGTGTTCTTATGAACGACGCCCTTGGAGACGGCGCGCATCAGCTCGGACTGAGCCTCGATGAAGGCCGTCTTGGCGACGGCGGCGTCGCCGCCGGCCAGGGCTTCCTGGAACTTGCGCAGATAGGTGCGGACGCGCGAGCGGCGCGCCTTGTTCACTTCGGTACGCGCTTCGATCTTGCGGATCGCCTTGCGGGCGCCGGGGTTGTTGGCCATGTCAAACCTTCGAACGGAAAACGCCGCGGAGCACACGTCCACGGCGCGGAAATCTCAAGAGGGCGGGCCTATAGCCGAAAGCCCGCAGGCGGTCAACGCGGAGTCTTCATCGCTGGACTCCAAGGTTGGGCCAGGACGCCGGTTTGAGCGCGCCTTGCGCGCTATCATCCAAACGCAACCCAACAGGCTTTAACGCGCTTTAGCGGACTTTCCGTCGCAGGTTTTTGCGTTGTGTCGAAAGAGTGCAACGCTTTCACTTTGTTCATGAATTGTGTCGTTTTACGGCCATGTTTGTCCCGTCCTGACAAGGGCTGAAATCATCTCCCGGATCGTCGTTCCATGACCCAGACCGCGCTTCTCCTGCTTGCGCTGGCCCCCGCCGCCGGTGTCGTCCAGCCTGTTCAGGCCCAAACCAATGCGGCCCAGCCGCTAGAAGCCCAGGCGCAGGTCCAGCAGGAGGAGCCGACGGTCGTTCTGCCGGACGTAGAGGTGACGGCGGCGCGGCGCGGGGTGGCCCTGGGCGGGCAGGAACCGATCGTCTCTTACGACACCGCCCAGATCCAGGCCTTCGGCGCGACCAACATCGGCGAACTGATCACCCTGCTGGAGGCCCAGACCCGCAGCGCGCGCGGCGGCTCTCCGGTCTTCCTGGTCAACGGTCGGCGTATCTCGGGCTTCCGCGAGATCCGCGGCATTCCGCCCGAGGCCATCGAACGGTTCGACGTTCTGCCTGAAGAGACCGCGTTGTCCTATGGCTACAGCGCCAATCAGCGGGTGGTGAACATCGTGCTGAAGGCGGACTTCAAGTCTCTGACCGCCTCGGTCAACGTCAGCCGGCCGGAGCAGGGCGGTCGCACGACCACCGCCAGCGAGAACAACGTCCTGCGCATCGCCGGCTCGGACCGCTGGTCGGTCGATATCAACGGCACGACCTCCAACACGCTGTTCGAGACCGAGCGCGACATCGACCGCAGCACGACGGCCGGCGGCGACAGCGAACTGGCCAACGCCTATCGCACACTGTTGCCCAAGACGGACGAGCTGTCGGTGTCGGGAACCTACAAGCGCGACCTGAACGACAAGGTCGGCATGACGCTGAGCGGCAGCGTGGAGGACTCAAACAGCTTCAGCTATCAGGGCCTGCCCAATGTTCAGCTGACCGTGCCGGGGACCAATCCGTTTTCGCCGACCGGTCAGGACGCGACCCTGTTCAGCTATCTGGACCTGCCCGGCACCCTGACGCGCAAGACTGACACCCGCACCGCTGAACTGGGCACGGTGTTCGACGGCTATGTGGGCGATTGGCGCTGGACGGCGACGGGGGAATACAGCCGCGTCGAGACCGACACCACGACGGGGCGAGGCGTGAATGCGACGGCGTTGCGGGCCCTGATCGCGGGCGATCTGACCGTCAATCCGTTCGGCGACCTGACCGACCGGGCCATCCTCAATCCGCGCGACACCGCCAATTCGGTGGCCCAGACCGCGACGGCGGAACTGGTGTTGAACGGGCGTCCCTATGAGCTGCCGGCCGGCGACATCACCTCGACCTTCAAGGTCGGGGCCGGTTATCAATCGCTGGATTCCGAGAGCCTGCGGTTCTCCGAAAGCCTGGGTTCAAGTGTCGCTGTGGAGCGGTCGCAGTCGCGCAACTCGGGCAGCGTGCAGGCCAACTTCGATCTGCCGATCTCCAACGTCGAGCGCGGCGTCCTGCCCAAGATCGGCGACCTGTCGGCCAATCTGAACCTGGCCTATCAGGAGCTGTCCGACTTCGGCGGCGTGTCCTCGGTCGGGGCCGGGCTAAACTGGTCGCCGGTCGAGCGCCTGTCCTTCTCGGCCAACTATTCCGACGAGGGCAAGGCGCCAACGGTCCAGCAGTTGAACGACCCGACAGTATCGACGCCGAATACGCCGGTCTTCGACTTCCGCACCGGTCAGACCGTCGAGATCAACCGCATCACCGGCGGCGATCCCAATCTGCAGGCCGAGGATCGGCGCATCCTGAAGCTGGGCATGAACTGGCAACCGGTGTCGGACAAGGATTTCCGCCTGAACCTGGCCTACACCCGCACCGAGGCGGACAACGAAATCTCCAGCTTCCCGGCCATCACGCCCGACCTTGAGGCGGCCCTGCCGGATCGGTTCGTTCGCGATGCGGACGGCAATCTGGTGTCCATCGACGCCCGTCCGCTGAACTTCTTCAAGCGCGAGCAGCAGGACGTTCAGTGGGGCTTCAACTTCTCGCGCCCGTTCGGCAAGCCGAACCCCGCGGCGGCGGGCGGTCGTGGTCCGGGTGGACGCGGCGGTCCTGGTGGCGGTCCGGGCGGCGGCGGAATGATGATGATGGGCGGACCGGGCGGCCCCGGCGGCCCCGGCGGCGGCGGACGGATGCGCGGGGGACGTGGATCGGGAATGCAGCCCGGCCAAGGCATCTTCAACCTGTCGCTGACCCACACCTGGCGCGTCCAGGACGAGGTCACCATTCGCGACGGTCTGGCGCCGCTGGATCTTCTGGACGGCGATTCCATCTCCGGCTCGGGCGGTCAGTCGCGCCATGAGGTCCAGCTTCAAACCGGCCTGTCCAGAAACGGCGTGGGCGCCTTCGTCAACGCCAACTGGCGCTCGGGCACGACGGTCAATGGCGACGCGCTGGGCTCGCCCGATCTGGACTTCTCGGGCCGGACCACCGTCAATCTGTTCGCCTTCGCCGATCTGACCCAACGCACCTCATGGGTCGAGCGCTTCCCGTTCCTGAAGGGCACGCGGATCGGCTTCGGCGTTCAGAACATCTTTGACGACCGCGTCTCGGTGACCAGCAGCGACGGTCAGACGCCGGTCAACTATCAGCGCGACTATCTGGACCCGCAGGGGCGCGTCTTCCGCATCAATCTGCGCAAGATCCTTTTCTAGAGGATCAGGGCCAGACAGTCGCCAGGGCGATCATCACGACGGCGGCGGCGAGCGCCAGGGGAAAGAAAAGACGGTCGGACATCGATTCGACCGTTACCCCGACCTGCGCGGCGCCACAAGCGAAGGCGAGGCCCGCGAGCCTTGACCGACTTCGGAGGGCGTCCTACCCCGAAAGGCCGTATTTCGAAGGACCGACCGAATGCCGCGCCTGATCCTGCTCCGCCACGGCCAGAGCCAGTGGAACCTTGAGAACCGTTTCACCGGCTGGGTCGATGTCGATCTGACGGCGGAGGGTGAGGCCCAGGCGCGCCGCGGCGGCGAACTGATCGCTGAGGCCGGGTTCAAGCCGGCGGTGATGTTCACCTCGGTCCTGACGCGCGCCCAGCGCACCGGCGCCCTGGCGTTGCAGGCGGCCGGCCTGACCGATGTGCCGGTGATCGAGGATTGGCGGCTGAACGAGCGGCACTATGGCGGTCTGACGGGACTGAATAAGGCCGAGACGGCCCAGAAGCACGGCGAAGACCAGGTCAAGATCTGGCGCCGCAGCTACGACGTGCCGCCGCCTCCGCTGGCGCCTGGCGGCGAGTTCGATTTCAACGCCGATCCCCGCTACGCCGGCAAGGCCATTCCCGACACCGAAAGCCTGAAAACCACGTTGGACCGGGTGAAGCCCTATTGGGACACCGAGATCGCGCCGCGCCTGAAGGCGGGCGAGGACGTGCTGATCGCCGCCCACGGCAACTCCCTGCGCGCCATCGTCAAATTGCTGTTCAACGTGCCGGACGATCAGATCGTCGGCGTTGAAATCCCGACCGGCAATCCGCTGGAGATCGAACTGAATGCGGATCTGAAGCCCACCGCCGCCCGCTACCTCGACGCCGCTCGCGCCGAGACATTGCCGACCGCATCATGAGCTGGAGCGAAGCCGACCAGGCCTTCATGGCCCAGGCGATCGCCCTGGCGACCGGCCGCATGGGCGAGACCTGGCCCAATCCGGCGGTCGGCTGCGTCATCGTCAAGGACGGCCGGGTCATCGCCCAGGCCGCCACCGCGCCGGGCGGTCGTCCCCATGCCGAGGAGCAGGCCGTGCCCGCCGCCGGCGCGGATGTCGTGGGCTCGACCGTCTATGTCACGCTGGAACCGTGCGGCGCGCGGTCTTCGGGCCGCAAGTCCTGCGCCCACTTCCTGACCGAGGCGGGCGTGGCGCGGGTCGTGATCGCCTGTATGGACCCGTCGCCGTTTGCAGCCGGACGCGGCACCGAGCGGCTGCGTGCGCAAGGGCTGACGGTCGAGACCGGCCTGATGTGCGAAGAGGGCGCGGCCCTGTGCGAAGGCTTCCTGCACCGGCTGGAAACCGGCCGCCCGATGGTACGCATCAGCGAGGACGGCGCCGGTTTCGACGGCCGGTTCGTCGCCTCGCCCAAGGCCGATCTGGTCACCGAGTTGAAGCGACTGGGCGAAGCGGGCTACACGCGCCTGTGGACCGGGCCGGGGGAACTGACCGAGGCCCTTCAGGCCCAGGGGCTGCTGACCGTCTGAGGCGGCTTCGCCGTTCAAAGGTTTCTTAAGTCAGGGCGCGTAATGTGTCCTGATGGCCCTCGCCGCTGAACCCCTCGTGAGAAAGCGCCTGACGCAGGCGGAGCTGGACGTCATCTGCGCCCGGCACGACCGGCTGTTCCAGGCCCGACCCGGCGGCGCGCGCGCGGTCTTCGCCTGGATGGACCTGTCGGGCCTCAGCCTGAAGGACCGCAATCTGGCCGACGCCGATTTCGCCGCCGCCTGTCTGGAAGGCTGCGACCTGACCGGGGCCAAGCTGGACAACGCCAACTTCTTCGGCGCGGACATGCAGGATGCGATCCTGGCTGAGGCCAGCCTGCGCCGCTCTGATCTGCGCGGCGCCTGCCTGCGCGGGGCGGACCTGTCGGGGGCCGATCTGTTCGAGGCCGACCTGCGCGAGGGCACCATCGCGGCCGCCGACGCCAGATTAGGCTTCAAGGTCATCGAGCCGCGCCACCGCGACGAGACCGAGGCCAGCGGTGCCTGCCTGGCCGGGGCCAATCTTCAACGCTCCAAGATGGCCGGCGTCATCGCCGTGAAGGCCGACTTCTCCGGCGCGGTGATGAAGGACTGCAAACTGGTGCGGGCCAATCTGAAACAGGCGGATTTCCGCGGGGCCGACCTCGCCGGCGCCGATCTGTCAGGGGCGGACCTGTCGGGGGCGGACCTTCGCGACGCCATCCTTGTGGGCTGCAAGACGACCATGTGGCGCGCCGACGGCGCCGACATGCAGGGCGCCCTGACCGACAACAAGTCGTCCTGCGAATCCGTGGAAAAGATGCCCGCCGCCGAGATGCTGCGCGAACATGCGCGCTGGTGCGAGACTGGTGGAGCCGAGGGGCAGCCTTCGGTCTTCAACGGCGTCGACCTGCGTCCGCTGAAGTCGATCACGGGCCTGAACCTGACGGCCCTGTCGGCCAAGGGCGCGGTCTTCTACGGCCTGGATATGGAGGGGGTGCAGTTGCAGGGCGCCCAGCTCGACAACGCCGACCTGCGCTCGGCCAAACTGCGGCGCGCCGACCTGCGAGGCGCGCGCCTTCGGGGTGCGCGACTGAACGGAGCGGACATGCGCGATGCGCAACTTGGCCCGCTTCTGATCGCCGCCGACCGGCTGATGCCTGCGGATCTGACATGCGCCGTGCTCCGCGGCGCGGACCTGTCGGGCGCCGACCTGAAGCGCGCCATCCTGGCCGGCGCCGATCTGGGCCGTGCAACGCTGCACGGCGCTCAGACCCGCCAGGCCGACCTGACCGACGCCAATCTAGCGGGCGTGCGCGGCCTGACCATCGATCAGGCCGCTTGAAGCTTTAGGCCAGCGCCTTGAGCTGATCGACCAGATCGGTCTTTTCCCAGCTGAAACCGCCGTCCGCGTCCGGCTCGCGGCCGAAGTGGCCGTAGGCGGCCGAGCGGGCGTAGATCGGCTTGTTCAGTTGCAGATGCTGGCGGATCGCACGCGGCGTGGCTCCGCCGATCAGGTCCAGAATCTTGTCTTCCAGAACGGCTTCCGAAATCTTGCCGGTGCCGTGCAGATCGACGTGGATCGACTGGGGCGTGGCCACGCCGATGGCGTAGGAAATCTGGATGGTGCAGCGATCAGCCAGACCGGCGGCGACGACGTTCTTGGCCAGGTAACGACAGGCGTAGGCGGCCGAACGGTCAACCTTGGTCGGATCCTTGCCCGAGAAGGCGCCGCCGCCGTGGGGCGCCGCGCCGCCGTAGGTGTCGACGATGATCTTGCGGCCGGTCAGGCCGGCGTCGCCGTCTGGTCCGCCGATCTCGAAGATGCCGGTCGGGTTGATGTGCCAGACGGTGTTCTCGTCGGTGAAGCCTTCAGGCAGCACTTCGAGGATATAGGGTTTGACGATCTCGGCGACCTGCTCGGAGCTCAGCCCCTTGGCGTGCTGCGTCGACAGAACGATCGAGGTGGCGCGGACCGGCTTGCCGTCCTCGTATTCGATCGTGACCTGGCTCTTGGCGTCGGGCTCGAGCTGCGAGCCGCCGGCGTGGCGAACCTCGGCCAGGCGCTTCAGGATGTTGTGGCTGTACTGCAGGGTGGCCGGCATCAGCTCGGGCGTCTCGTTCGATGCATAGCCGAACATGATGCCCTGATCGCCCGCGCCCTCGTCCTTCTCATTGGTCGAGTCGACGCCGACGGCGATGTCGGCCGATTGTGCGTGCAGGAAGCAGGAGTAGTCCGCCGTCTCCCAGTGGAAGCCGTCCTGCTCATAGCCGATGTCCTTGACCGCGGCGCGGACCAGCGGCTCCAGGCTGTCGATGATGCTCTGGGTGAAGGCTTCGTTCTGTTCCTTGGTGTTGCCCGGCTGGGTGGCGCGAACCTCGCCGGCCAGCACGATGCGCTGGGTCGTCACCAGGGTCTCGCACGCCACGCGCGCCTCAGGATCCTTGGCCAGGAAGGCGTCCACGACGGTGTCGGAGATGCGGTCCGCGACCTTGTCGGGGTGGCCTTCGGAAACGCTTTCCGAGGTGAAGAGGAAGGAAGAACGAGCGGCCAAGAGAGGCTCCTGTCAGTGTCAGACCGACAGGCATATAAAGATATGCTTATATGTTCAAGTGATCTGAAGCGCCGCTCTTCGGCTGGAAACTGCTTTGCGGCGTAAGCATATCGGCTGACTCCCTCCCATTTTAGGGTAAATAAACGTCAGGGGGTCCCCATGCCAGATGGCCTGACGACGAGAGAAAGCGAATGCGTCCGCCTGGCCGGCCAGGGTCTTGAGGACAAGGAAATCGCTGCGCGCCTGCGTATCTCGCCGCGCACGGTCGGCAATCACCTGCATCGCGCCTATGCCAAGCTGGGCGTTTCGGACCGCAAACTGGCGGCCCGGCGACTGAGTATTGGCTACTCAGAGGCGTCGATACTCATTCCCGACACTGGCCCCCATACGCTCAATGATCCCACGTCGGCCGAACAGTCGGACGATGCGGTTTCCGACCCAACGACTTCCTGGCTTCTGCCTGCGCCTCCTCGGGGCGCTCTGGCGAGAGTGGGGATCATCGTCGCCGGGGCCGCTATCGCCCTTCTGTTCGCCATCGGGATCGTGACGGCGGGCATGGTGGTTCCATCCCTTTTCGACCGGCTTGCTCCCGCTGAAATGCGCTGACTAAACGGCTTAAAGGAAGGTGGAGCCAATGAAGAACATGCACGTCGGCGTCCGCGTGGCACGGCAGGTCAGAACCGCAGAACACGCCGTCGATCAGGCGATGATCGAGGTCAGCCGCTTGGTTCAGACCGCGTTGGAAGGTCGGGTCGAGGCGCGTCTGGCGGCCGAGGTTGGACAGGAAGCGCTGGCCAATATGGTGCGCGGCATAAGCCAACTGGCCGAGGTTCGTAGCGCCGTCATCGCCAGTCACTGCGAACTGGCCCATGTCGCCGACGACCATCAGGTCGGCTGGCATATGGATGGCGCGCAAGAAGACAAGACGGTCAAACCCACTGGGTTCGCACCGGTTCTCGCCGTCGCCGCTTGATCGCGGCCATCGGAATGGGGTCGCCGCTGTCCTTGTTTCTGGTGGGTCTGACCTACGGCGTCATGGCGCTTCTGCTCTGGAAGGGTCGTATGCCGGAGCGGATCGCCTTGGTCGCTCTGGTCGTCCTCAACTGGGGCACGCCATTGGTCGATCACCTGTTCATCGGGCACTTCCGGTGGGGGGTGGCGATCCTGTCGGTGTCCATGTTCTGTCTGCTGGTCGGTCTGGCGCTCCGTTACGACCGATGGTGGCTGCTTCTCGCCGCCGGCGCCCAGCTCATCGCGGTTTCGACCCATCTGGCCGGCATCGCCGGCTCCGACGCCCTGCTGTGGTCGATCGTATCGACCCGAATGGTCGTCTGGTTCGAGCTCCTGCTTCTCGCCCTCTTCGGCGTCTGGGAGGCCCAGTGCGCCCCCTACGCCCGTCCCAAATCAGCGCCCGGATCGATCCGGGCGCTACAGAAAGTCTGAATGTCATGAACACCCAAACCACCCCCGCCTTCATGCCGCTTTTCCGCTCGTGGCTGGAAACGGCCAATCTGGCGAAACAGGTCGGATCGTCATCGTTGTCCGCCAGCGGCGAGAATCTACTCGTCGAACTGGATCTGGCGCCGATGGAAGCGGCGGAAACCACGCTTCTCGATCACGCCCCGACCTCGGCCGTCGAGGCGGTCTGCATGATCGAGATCATTCGCCAGAGCCTGTCCGACGCCGGCCGCTCGGACGGTCGCGATGCGCGCGCGCTGGACGCCATCCAGTCGTGGTTGGCAGGCGCCGCTCTCGACGGCGCCGATCATCGTGATGAGGTCGAGCAGTTGCTGAAAAGCGCTAGCAACAGGGCCTGATCAGCCGCGCAGGCCCTTGGCCACGGTTAGAAGGGCGTCGCGCTGGGCGGCGTCCTTGATGCCGCGGAAAGCCGCCAGCAGTTCGGCGACCCCGGGAGCGGCCAGCGCCAGCTCGTCGCCCTCGGCCGTTTCCAGTTCGCCCAGCAGGGCCGCGCCGGTCGATTTCAGCACCGAAGCGATCTGCAGCAGGCGGGCGGCCGAGACGCGGTTCACGCCCCGCTCGTACTTCTGGATCTGCTGGAAGGTCACGCCTGCGCCGGCGGCCAACTGCGCCTGGGTGATGCGCAGTTCCTCACGACGGGTGCGGATGCGTCCGCCGATGGCGATGTCTACGGGATCAACTGCGTCGTTCATGTCGGCCTGCGGGCATAGATAATGCGGCGCCATGGCCCCAAAACACCGACCCCGTCAAGCCAAAGCTGCTTAGCTAGGGATTGCTACGTGCGTTGCAGGTGACGATTCAACCTTGAGGATATATTTCGGCGATCTAGACGCCGCCTCCCGCGCGAACCGCGCTCGGAGAAGTGGTGCCGCTTAGGTGACTCGAACACCTGACCCCATCATTACGAATGATGTGCTCTACCGGCTGAGCTAAAGCGGCCCGGTTGCGACGGACGAAGCTGTCCGCGCGAGACGGGGTCTTTATACGGCCGGATCGCGCTTGCCAAGCGCCGCGTTCAAGATCGTCAGTAATGAGGTCTCGTCGGGCGATTTTGCCACAACGGGCGTCAGGCCGAGCGCGACGAGCGGAGCCGCGGCGGCGGGAGAGATGCAGGCGAGGACGGCCTGGGCCAAGGGGGCGTGATGAAGCTTGGCGAGGGCTTTTCCGGCGCGGGGGGAGTGGATCAGAACGGCGTCGAACAGTGCGGGCGCTGCGACTGACGTTTCGATGGCGCGATAGACTGTCAGCGAATGGACCGACACGTTACGGGCGCCGGCGGCGGCGAGGGCAGCGGTGAAATCGCCGGCAGGGGTTTCCGCTTGAGGGACCAGGACGGCGGCGTTGGCGATGGCGCTGGCGATCAGGCGGGCGAGATCGCGCAGGTCGCCGGATGCGGAGTGGACATCGGCGAAGCCCGCATCGTGGGCGGCCTGGGCGGTCGCATCGCCGACGGCGAAGACCGGACGGTCGCGGCGGGGCGTCAGGGCGGCGAAGGCCGCCACGCCGTTGATGCTGGTGAAGGCCAAGGCGGCGAACGGCGCCAGATCGGGAACGGGCGGTGTCAGGTTCTGGATGGTCAGAAGGGGCGCGACGATCGGTTCGTACCCCATGTCGCGCAGGCGGGCGGCGGTGCGCACGGCGCCCGGTTCGGCGCGGGTGATCCATACGCGTGTCGGCGTGACGTTCATCCGTCCAGGGTCGCGGGATCGACTTCCTGATCGCCGGCCGAGGCGTGGACCTCGCCGCCCAGGCGTTGGCCCAGTGCGCGCGCGTCGGCTTCGGTCGGTTGGAAAAGATCGCCGACGCGCCGCCAGCGGGCGGAGCCGTCCGGGCTGAGCATTTCGGTGGTCAGATGCAGGGTGTCGTGTTCGATGCGGGCAAAGGCGCCGACGGCGGTGCGGCACGACCCCTCCAGCGCCGTCATGGCGCCGCGCTCGGCGGCGATGCACAGGGCGGTCTCGGGGTGGTTCAGGGCGGCGACCCAGTCTGCGTCGATGTCGGCGGCGCGGGTCTGGATGGCCAGGGCGCCTTGGCCCGGCGCCGGCAGGAAGGCGTCCAGCGACAGTTTCTCGCGGATATGTTCGGTGACGCCCAGGCGCGTCATGCCCGAGACGGCCAGCAGGATGGCGTCGAAGTCGCCCTCGGCCGCGCGGCGCAGGCGGGTGTCGATGTTTCCGCGCAGCATCTCGATTTTCAGGTCCGGCCGCAGCGCAAGCGCCTGGGCTTGCCGTCTCAGGCTGGCGGTGCCCAGGCGCGCGCCGAAGGGCAGGGCGTCGAAACTGTCGAAGTCACGGCTGATGAAGGCGTCGCGGGCGTCCTCGCGTTCGGGGATGGCGGCGATGCACAGTCCGTCGGGCTGTTCGGCAGGGACGTCCTTCATCGAATGGATGGCGATGTCGATCCGGCCGGCCAGCAGGGCCTCCTCGATCTCCTTGGTGAACAGGGCCTTGCCGCCGACCTCCAGCAGGCGGCGATCCTGGATGCGGTCGCCGGTGGTGACGATCTCGACCAGAGGAACGGCGGTCTCGATCTCGGCCTCGGGCACGTTCAGGGCGCGACCGATGGCGCGTTGCATCATGCCGGATTGGGCGAGCGCCAGCTTGGAGCGCCGGGTGCCGATGCGGAGAGGAAAGGTCATGAGCGTTGCGCACCGGTCGCCGGGTCGCTACCTCGACCCGATGGAGATGTCCGCCGACTATAGCAGCGGCGCCGATGCGGCAACTGGACGGGATGTCCCCCCTCGTCCCGGTCCGCTGACGGTGCTGGGCCTGGAGACCAGTTGCGATGAGACCGCCGCCTCGGTCGTGCGCCTGACGGGCGGTCGGGCGGAGGTGCTGTCCTCGGTCGTTCACAGCCAGATCGACGACCATGCGGCCTATGGCGGCGTGGTGCCCGAGATCGCGGCGCGCAGCCATGTCGAGATGATCGCCGAGGTCACACGCCGCGCGATGGCCGAGGCCGATATGGGCTATGACGGGCTGGACGGGGTCGCGGCGACCGCCGGGCCGGGTCTGGTCGGCGGGGTCATGGTGGGCCTCAGTTTCGGCAAGGCGGCGGCGCTCGCGCGCGGTTTGCCGCTGGTGGCGGTCAACCATCTTGAGGGGCATGCGGTGTCGGCCCGGCTGGGGGCGGAGGTCGCCTATCCCTTCCTGCTGCTGCTGGTGTCGGGCGGCCACTGCCAGCTTCTGGAGGTGCGCGGCGTCGGCGATATGAGCCGGATGGGGGCCACCATTGACGACGCGGCCGGCGAGGCCTTCGACAAGATCGCCAAGGCCTTGGGCCTGGGTTATCCGGGCGGCCCGGCGCTGGAGCGGTTGGCCATGCAGGGCGACGGGTCGAAGATCGATCTGCCGCGCGCCCTCTTGGGCCGCAAGGATTGCGACTTTTCCTTTTCGGGCCTGAAGACGGCGGCCTTCCGTATCGCCCAGACCTGCGAGACCGAGCAGGACAAGGCGGATCTGGCCGACGCGGTGCAGAACGCGATCGCGCGCCAGCTGTCGGATCGGTCGGAACGGGCGCTGGCGGCCTATGCGGAGACGCATGACCACAAGCTCTTCGTCGTCGCGGGCGGAGTTGCGGCCAACAAGACCATTCGCGCGACCTTGCAGGCGACGGCGGCGAAACACGGCTTCGACTTCCTGGCGCCGCCGATGGCCTATTGCACGGACAATGCGGCGATGATCGCCCTGGCGGGGGCGGAACGGCTGGCGCTGGGCCTGACCAGCGACATCGACGTCGTCGCCCGACCACGATGGCCGCTGGACGAAGCGCGCGCCCTGTCCGATCCTTCGCACAAGCCGGGCCGTAAAGGCGCCAAGGCGTGAACGGTAAACAAGCCTCGGGAGGGCGTATGGAATTCCGCACGGCAGGGGTCATCGGCGCGGGTGCCTGGGGCACGGCTTTGGCGCAAGTCTGCGTTCGGGCCGGACTGGACACGACGTTGCAGGCGCGCGAGCAGCAGTTGGTCGAGACGATGCGGGCGACGCGGGCCAACGACCTTTATCTGCCCGGCGTGCCTCTGGCCGACGATCTGAAATTCACCGCCGACCTGGCTGATCTGGGCGACTGCGACGTGATCCTGGCCGTGCCGCCGGCCCAGCACATGCGCGCGACGCTGACGGCGTTTGCGCCCCACTATCGCGCTGGCTTGCCGGTGGTGCTTTGCTCCAAGGGGGTCGAGCGCGGCACAATGAAGCTGATGACCGAGGTGCTGGCCGAGACCCTGCCGGACGCCCCCGCAGCCGTCCTCTCCGGTCCCAGTTTCGCGGGCGAGGTGTCGCGCGGCCTGCCGACCGCCGTGACTCTGGCCTGCGCCGATCAGGCGCTAGGCGAGGCCTTGCTGAACACCCTGTCGGCGCCGGGCTTCCGGCCCTATCTGGCGACCGATCTGGTGGGCGCCGAGGCGGGCGGGGCGCTGAAGAACGTCCTGGCCATCGCCTGCGGCATCTCCGAGGGGCGTCAGTTGGGGCGCAGCGCCCACGCCGCCCTGATCACGCGCGGCTTTGCGGAAATGACTCGCCTCGCCGTCGCCATGGGGGGGCAGGCGGAGACGGTGGCGGGCCTGTGCGGCCTGGGCGACCTCGTCCTGACCTGCTCCAGCCCCCAGTCGCGCAACATGAGCCTGGGTCTGGCCCTGGGTCAGGGACAGACGGTCGAACAGGCCCTGGCCGGCAAACGGTCGGTGGCGGAAGGCTATGAAAGCGCGCCGGCGGTTCGCGAACTGGCCGCGCGTCTGGGCGTGGAAATCCCGATCTCCGAAGGGGTCGCCGCCCTGCTGGCCGGCGAGATCGATGTCGATGGTCTGATCGACGGCCTGCTATCGCGCCCGCTGAAGGCCGAGCGTGTCTGAAGCGGCCGAGGCGCCGGCCGAGCGCAAACGGGTCTGGAAGACGCCGCCCGGCGTGGCCCTGTGCGCCGAGGGCGACATCGCCGACCCCGGCTCGCGCGGCTTCGTGCTGCAGATCGGCGAGGCCTTCTTCCACGGCTTCGTGGTCAGGAAGGACGGTCAGGTCGCGGGCTGGGTCGATCGCTGCCCGCACGCAGGTTTTCCCATCGCCATGGAGATCGACCGTTATCTGACGCCGGACGGCGCACTGATCCTGTGCGGCTGGCACGGGGCGGTGTTCGAGCCGCTGACCGGCGAATGCAAGGGCGGCCCCTGCGCGGGCGGGCGACTGACGCCCTGGCCGGTGGCGGCCTCTGGCGGGATCGTCAGAACGGCCTGAGGCGCCTTCAGCGCGCCAGCTTGCCCTTGGCCTTTCCGGCGCTGAACACGACGTCGGGATCCGGTTTCTTGATGTCGATGCTGGTGTGGCTCAGCACCGACAGGATGTAGCGGCCGATGTTCAGCCGCGCCGTCTTCTTGTCGTCGGTGGCGACGACGGTCCAGGGCGCATAGTCGCGGTCGGTCTCGTCCAGCATCCGGTCGCGGGCGTCGGAATAGGCGTCGAACCGCGCTTCGGCCTCGGCGTCCAGCGACGACAGCTTGAACTTCTTCAACGGATCCTCGCGGCGTTCCTTCAGCCGCTTGGCCTGCTCCTTGCGCGAGATATCCAGCCAGATCTTGATCAGGATGATCCCGTCGTCGGTCAGCATCCGCTCGAAGCGCGGGGCGTCGGTCATGAACTGGGCGTACTGCTCGGGCGTGCAATAGCCCATGACCGGCTCGACCCCGGCGCGGTTGTACCAGGACCGGTTGAAGATCACCGTCTCGCCCGCCGCCGGCAGGTGCGGGACATAGCGCTGGAAATACCACTGGCTGGTCTCGCGGTCGCTGGGTTTGGGCAGGGCGATGACGCGGGTCTGGCGCGGCGACATATGTTCGGTCAGGCGCTTGATCGCGCCGTCCTTGCCGGCGGTGTCGCGCCCCTCCAGCACGATGACCACGCGCGAGCCATGCTCGATGCTCCAGGCCTGGGTCTGGACGATGGCCAGCTGGATCTGCTCCAGCTCGGCGTCATAGGCGTCGGATTTCTTTCCCATGGCAAGAGAGTGGGCCGAGGGCCGGCAGAGAGCAAGGGCGAGGGAGCCGACTGCGAAGCTGGGCGTTAAGGCGCCGGGCCCGTCCGGCCTGCGAGGGGCCGAATGAAGCGCGATCTGGCGGACATGTGGAATCTGGTGTGGGAGCTGGCGCTGCTGGTCTGCGCCGGCTTTGCGTTGTTGAACGCCTTCGCTCCGCCCCAGGACCTCCCGTGGAAGCCGCTGGATCTGGATCGTCCGCTGGGCCGCGCGACCACCGCAAAGGTCGCCGCCTTCGATGTGCCGACCGCCGCCACCCCCGAGGCTGTCGAGGGCGCGACCGAGGCCTGTATGCAGGCGCTGCGCAATGCGGGGGTTCAGGTCGAACGCGCGCCCGACCGCGACGACGGCGGCTTCTGCGTGGTGCGCGGGGCGGTGCGGATCACAGGCGGCGAGGTGACGCCGCTGGCCCCCGCCGATGTCGTCATGCAGTGCCCGCTGGCGGTCCGCTACGTCATCTGGGATCGACAGGTGCTGCGCCCGGCCTCGCGTGACATTCTGGGCTCGGCGCCCGCGCGGGTGGAGAACTACGGCACCTATTCATGCCGCCGCATCTACGGCTCGCAGGACGAGGCCGAGCGGCCCAGCGAACATGCCAAAGCCAATGCGCTGGATGTCGCAGCGGTGACTTTGAAGGACGGTCGGACCATCAGCGTTCTGAACGATTGGCGCGGCGACGGGCCGGCGGGCGAGCCGGGCGGCCGCTTCCTCCACGCCTTGCGCGACGGGGCCTGCCAGCTGTTCTCGACGGTGTTGACGCCGGACTACAACGCCGCCCACGCCAACCATCTGCACATCGACGGGGCCGCGCGGGGCCTCTGTCGTTAAGCCTGAATGCGTCCGGTGCGACTCGCTTTGCTGTTGACCGTCTGGAAAAGCCGGGTGACAACATCGCTGCAGTCCGGATTTCGCGTGGGGTCCAAACCCGCGTTTCGCTCCTTCGCCTGAACGAGCTGTCCAGATGGATTGTCGGGTCACCTCGAGGGGGATCCGCCTGGAAAAGCGCGTTTACGGAGACGCAGACATGGCGACCGGCACGGTCAAGTGGTTCAACCCCACCAAGGGCTACGGCTTCATCCAGCCCGATAGCGGCGGCTCCGACGTGTTCGTTCACGTCACCGCCGTTCAGAAGGCCGGACTTCAGGGCCTCGATGAGAACGCCAAGGTCGAATACGAGCTGGAAAACCAGCGCGGCAAGACTTCGGCGATCGACCTCAAGGTTCTTTAAGTCGATCCAGCCTTCAAGGCTTAGAGGCGGGCGCGGGAGTTTCTCCCGCGCCCGTTTTCTTTTTTGGCTACCGCGCTTTGCGCTGCTTGAGCCCGTCGGGCTTCGCCCTCTGCGACCGCTGCGCCAGGACGATGGCGCCCAGCACCAAGGCGCCGCCCAGGGCCTGAACCGGCGTCAGGGTCTCGCCGAAGATCCACCAGCCCAGCAGGCCCGCGACGACAGGCTGGATCAGGATGGTCACGGCCGTGACCGACGCCGGCAGTTTGCCCAGCGCCCAGGCCACGCCGCCTTGTCCGAAGATGTGCATCACCCCCATGGCCACGCAGGCGGCCCAGCCGGCCGGCCCGGCGGGGATGACAGCCTCGCCCAGCGCCAGGGCGACGATCAACAGCAGGGGCGCGCCCAGCAGCGTCGCCCAGAAGGTCACCCGCATCGCGCCGGCCGTGCGCCGCGCCGCCTGCACCGCCAGAAAATAGCCCGAGTACCAGACCGCCACCGACAGGGAGAACAGGTCGCCCAGCATCGGATTGGTCCCCTGTCCGCCGTCCGCGCCCGCCGCCATGGCGAAGGCGCCGCACATGGCCAGGGCCAAGGCTAGGATGAACAGCCGGTGCGGCCGCTCCTTTAGCACAAACCAGCCGAACAGGGTCACGACGACCGGCGTCAGGTTGCACAGCACCGTGGCGTTCGCGACCGAGGTCATGACGATGCCGTAGTGCCAGAAGCTGAGGTCCAGGGCGAAGAACAGGCCCGCCAGCAGCGCCCATTTCGACGGCGCGCCGACGCCGCCCGGTTCGCGCGACGCCAGGATCGTCAGCAGGGGCAGGGCGAACAGGAACCGCCAGAACCCCGCGGCCGCCGGCCCCGTCTCGGTCAACCGCACCAGAATGGGCGCCAGGCCCAGCACGCTGGCCGCGATCAGCAGAACGATCAGCGCAAAGGCGCGCGAGGAAGGACGAAAGGCCAGGGCGGACATGGCCCGGCTCTTACGGCGCCCTGCGACCTGACGCCACAGGCGCCGTCAGGCCGCCCCTTAAACGAGCGGGTCGATGCGCGACCGCAACACGACGCTGAGGCCTGGCGCGCGGTCGCGATAGTCGATCGTTCCGTCCAACTGACCGACCAGGCTCTTGATCATCATCGAGCCGAAACCCTTGCCGGCAAGATGCCCGCCGGCGCCCTCGTCCTCCACCGTCATGCGGAAGAAGGCGCCGTCTTCCTGGAAGGCGATCCGCAGCGGACCAGGCTTGCCGTCATAGGCGTATTTCTGGGCGTTGATGATCAGTTCGGTCAGGATAAGGCCGATGGTGATGGCGCGCCCTGGCTCGATGCAGACGGGGTCCAGATCGGTTTCGATGGCGGCGGCCCAATCGGGCCCCATGCTGGAGCCCAGATCGCCGATCAGCTCGCCGATGTAGCGGCTCATGTCGATGGTCGTGACCTGATCGCTCAGATACAGCCGACTGTGGACCGCAGAGACGGCGCGCACGCGACGTCGCGCCTCGTTCAGCGCGGTCGCGGCAGAGCCGCCCGCCTGCTCTCGCGCTTGCAGGCCCAGGAAGCTGGACACCAGCGTCAGGCTGTTCTGAACCCGGTGGTTCACCTCGCGGATCAGATACTGCTGCTGTTCCAGCCGCAGGTCGCGCTCGGACAGGCGGTCCTGCAGCGATCGGTTCAGCCGTCGGATCTGATGGACTGCGGCGTAGTCGGCCAGCGCGTCCCTCAGCCGGGCGGCGGACTCCACGGCGGCGGGGCCCCAGCGGTGCGCGCGGCCCGAGACGGTGTCCGACCAGCTTTCGAACGAGGCGCGGGGCGTCAGAATGGCGTTGGGGCCAGTCTTCTCCGCCGTTGAGGGATTGCCGGCCCAACGCACCGTTTCCAGTACCTCCGAGCGGAACCACAGCAGCGAGACCGGCTGATCCAGAGGCAGGGTCACCGCCAGCAGACCGCTGGCGTGTGTCTTCCAGGCCTCGGCGGCGGGCAGAACCGAGGCCAGGTTGTGCGACGAGACGGGGCGCAGGCCCGGCCGTCCCGCAGCCCAGGCGGCGATGTCGCGTATGCCGTCTTCGGGCGGTGTATGGCCAAAGGTCTGGATATCGCCGTCACTGACGATGGCCAGACCGTCCGCGCCGGTCAGCTGCATCAGGGCGTCGGCCTTTTCGCCCAGCGCTTCTCGCATCGGCCGGTCCGGCGACAGCCGCGAAAGCAGTTCGTCCTCCATCCGACGCAGGCGCGTGCGCTCGCGATAGAGGTCGGCGTCGGTCCTGGATTTCAGCTGTCGCGCCAGATTGCGGGCCAGGGCCGTGCAGCCCACGCGCAGCTCATAGGGCAGCAGTTTAGGCGAGGCGTTGTGGCAGGCCACCAGCCCCCACAGGGCGTCATCGACGATGATCGAAACCGAAGCCGAGGCCCGAACGTCCATGTTGCGCAGATATTGCAGATGAATCGGGGACACCGAGCGCAGGCCGCTGTCGCTCATGTCCAGCGGCGCCTCGCCGGGCGCAATGGGGCGCAGGGGCTGGGGCGTATAGCGGCTGTCCGGAATGACCCGCACGGGGTTGCGCAGATAAAGGGCGCGCGCCTGCTGCGGGATGTCTGTGGCGGGGAAATGATGGTTGAGGAAGGAGCCGGACCCATCGGCGCGGCTTTCGGCCACGACCTGACCCGCCTCGTCGTCCTGGAAGCGATAGATCATCACCCGGTCGAAACCGGTCAGGCGACGGAAGGCGTCCGCCGCCCGCTCGCACACCGTCTGGATCGTCACCGCCCGTTCCAGCGCGGCGCCGGCGGCGTCCAGGTTGGCGATCAGATCGACGCCGAGCCGGGCCTGCTGCGAGCTCTGCTCGACCTCGATGATCATCAGATCATTGATCGTGCCGGAAGTCGTTCCCGGCGCACGATGCACCACGACGTCGTATTCCAGACGATTGGTCGCGCGCCAGCGACAGGCGAAGCCGGCCTCCTGATGCGCGGCCATGGCGCGTACGGCCCGGTCGGCGACATCGCCCAACACGTCGGCGACGGTGCGATCGATCCAGACCTTGCGGCCCGTCAACTCCTCGATCGCGCCCGCCCCCTGGCGGATGGTCAGGGATTGCAGATCCAGCACCAGCATGAAGCCGTGCGGTTGGATCGATTGAGGAATGTGGATCGGCTCGCGATCGCACTCGTTCAGCGCGGCGTCGGCCAGGTCGAGCGTCTCGGTCATGCCGCGGCCTCCTGCGGCTGGGGTTGCAAGGTGCGGTGGGCGAAGGCGAAACCGTCGACGCCGCCCTTCACCACCTGATCGATCGTGACAAGGCCGCCAAGGCAGGCCCGGTCCAGCAAATCCATGAAGGCGCGCCAGCGTGCGCCGGTCTCTTCGCCATAGGGGTCCAGAAAACCGAGGCCGTCCAGATCGCGACCCTCGGCGGCCAATCGTCGTCGAATGATCCGACCGCCCAGCATCGACCCTTCGGCCACATAGACCCAGCCCAAGGCTTCGCCGGCCGAGGCGGGCGCAGCCGGACGCGCCGGCGGGGGAACGCGCTGGCCCAGTATCGTCAGGTCCTGGGCGATCCCGTTCGCGCGTGATCGCGGTTCGAAGCTGGCTTCCAGTTCAGCGTTCAACGCCGCCGCCAGCGGATGGCTGAGCGGCTCCAGTCCGGCATGGAAGCGGTAAAACGCCGCCACGGTCGCCGCCCGCGTGGCGTGGTCCGACAGACGCGGCTCGATCCGGGCCTGGACTTCCAGGGTTTCGTGGGCTGAGGCGGTGGCTTCCCGAAGAGCGAGAAGGGCAGGGGAAGCGATCATGGGGCTCAGATTAACACACTGTCTTGTCTTGTCGATTTGCACAGGCCAGAAGGCGCGGACCACCACGGAACGGCCCAGACCGCGTGGCGTTCACCAGCAACCTTCTCATCTCCCTTTGATCGGCAGATTTTCATGAAACTGCGCGTCCGCGCCGAACTCGTCTATCGTTTCGATCCGCCGACGGACGCCATCTACAAGATCCAGGTCGCGCACTGGCCGGGCCAGGACATTCTGGAAGAAACCCTGACCTTCGACCCGCCGGTCGATTTTCACGAAGACGAGGACGTCGACTTCGGCGCCCGCACCCTGCGTTGCCATGTCGAGGGCGAGGTCAAGCTGACCTATGAGGCGGTGGTCGAGAACGGCGTGCTGAAGGGCCTGCCGCCCAGCGTATCCCAGCATGACTGGGGCGAACTGCCTGCCGAGGTCCTGCCCTATCTCCAGCCCAGCCGCTATTGCCCGTCGGATCAGTTCGGCCGCTTCGTGACGCGCGAGTTCGGCGACACGGCGGGCGGGGTGCGTGTGCTGGCGATCCTGAACTGGATCACCGAGAACGTCGATTACGAGCACGGCGTGTCGGACACCGAAACCACGGCGGCGCGCACCTTCATCGACCGGGCCGGCGTGTGCCGCGACTTCACCCATCTGGGCATGACGCTATGCCGGGCGTCGGGCATTCCTGCGCGGGCGGTCAGCGCCTTTGCTCACCAACTCAGCCCGCCCGACTTCCACGCCATCTTCGAGGTCTGGCTGGATAACGGCTGGTGGCTGGTCGATCCGACAGGCCTAGCGCCGGTCGAAGGTCTGGTGCGGATCGCCTGCGGGCGCGATGCGGCGGACATCGCCTTCCTGACGACGCAGGAGCGCTGTCAGATGGTGCGCCAGTCGGTGACGGTGGCCGAGGCCTGACCGGTCGCTACTTCGGCTTCTGCGCCGCCTTGTAGGCCTGCAGCTCGTCGATCACGTCCATCTGGCGCAGCACCTTGTTCTGCGGATCGATCAGGACATGGGCGCCGGCCGGAACCGCGATCTGGCCCCGCCCGCCGGTCATGGCCACGGTTTGAACGCGCCCGTCGATCTCGACCTCCAGCGGCATGGGGAAGACGCCGCCGTCGCCCGTCGTCCACTCCAGCTTCAGCACATCGCCGTCGCGGGTCTGGGTCAGCACCGGCAGGGCGGCGTTGTAGAGATAGCCGCGGAAGAACCAGCCATAGTCCTGGCCCGTGACGTCATTGATGATCGCCAGGAAATCGTCGGTGGACCGGTACAGCGGCGCGAAATTGCCCGGCCGGGGGTCGGGTCGGCCATAGACCAGACGGGTGACCGCCTGATGGAAGGCGGTGTCGCCGATCAGCATCCGCAGCGAATGGCTGATCAGCGAGCCCTTGTTATAGATGTCGAGCCCCGGCCCGACGTCGCCCTTGTAGACCTCGTCCTCGGTCTTGGGCGCGCCTGAGACGACGGGATATGTGTTGATCAAACCCTCGCGCTGATTGGCCAGTTCGCGCTGCATATAGCGGTCGCCCAGCAGCCAGCGCGCATAGAGCGGCTGCATGTAGCTGCCCAATCCCTCGTGCAGCCACATGTCGTCGGCGTTCTGATTGGTCAGCTGATTGCCGAACCACTCGTGGGCGAACTCGTGCTGCAACAGCCAGTCATAGCCCCGCCCATCGATCTTGTAGCTGTTGCCGTAGGCGTTGATTGTCTGGTGCTCCATGCCCAGGTGCGGGGTCTCGACCACCCCCATCTTCTCATCGCCGAAGGGGAAGGGGCCGACGGTGGCTTCGAAGAAGTCCAGCATCTTTGGGAACTGGGCGAACAGGCCCTGGACCTGTTCGGGGGTGTCCGATTTCAGATGCCAGTATCGCATCGGGATCGTGTTGCCGAACCGGCTGGCGTAGTCGCCCGACACCTCTTCGTAGGGCCCGACGTTCAGCGCGATGGCATAGGTGTTGGGTGATTTCGCCGACCAGTTCCAGGTGGCCCAGCCGTCGCCGTGATCGACCTTGCCCAGGAAACGGCCGTTGGACGGCGCCGACAGGGCGGACGGGACGGTGATGTGCAGATCGACCCGGCCCGGTTCGCCGTGCGGGCTGTCGATGCAGGGCCAGAAGATGTCGCAGCCCTCGCCCTGAACCGCGGTGGCGATCCATGGCTCGCCCGACGGCGCGGTGGACCAGACGAAGCCGCCGTCCCAAGGCGCACGGGGCGCCACGCGCGGCTGGCCGGCGTAGGCGACGCGCAGGGAGACCGACCGGCCCGTGGCCAGGGTCTCGGGCAACTGCACCGTCAGACGCCCTTCGGGGTTGGACCAGCGATCGACAGCGACCTCGACCCCGTCGATCTGAACCGACGAAATGCTCAGCAGAGTGTCCAGTTCGACGGCCAGAGCGGTCAGGGGCGCCTTGGCGGTGAAGTCCAGCACGGCGACCGCATCGATGGCCTTGTCTTCTGGCAGGACCTTGATCGACAAGTCGGCCTTGTCGAACTGCATCGCCTGCTGTTCCGGCGTCAGCGGCTGATCGGTGGCCAGGGTGAAGGCGGTCGATTCACGTGGCGTCGGCGCCGGCTGGGCGACGGTGGCGCAGGCCGGCAGCGTCAGGGCGCTGGCTGCGGCCAAAAGCAAAATCTTGATGCGCATGAAGCCGTCCCTCTCTGAGGTGACAGGCTAGCGCGAGCGGGCAATGGCGCAAAGAAAAAGGCCGGTGTTTCCACCGGCCTCTTCCAGAACTCTATGTCGCAGTCGCCGATCAGGCGGCGGCTTGTTCGGCCAGCTTGGCGCGAATCTGGCGCTTGATGCGCTGAGCGGCGATCGACAGCTGCTCGTCGCGGGCCTTGACGATGAAGACGTCCAGGCCGCCCTTGTAGTCCAGGGTGCGCAGCGCGGCGTTCGAGATGCGCAGGCTGAACGTCTGGCCCAGGGCTTCCGACGTGACCTTGACCGTCTTCAGCGACGGCAGGAAGCGGCGCTTGGTCTTGATGTTCGAGTGGCTCACGTTGTGGCCGACCATGGGGCCGATACCGGTGAGTTCGCAACGACGCGACATCGTCAGATCCTTAAGGTGCGGCGTCCAGCCCGAGCGTGGGAGAGGACGCATGAAACAGTTGCGCGCGGGAACCAGCCCGCGCGAGAGGGGGCCGTAGAAGGGAAGAGGCGGCTCGGCGTCAAGCCGAGTCTGGACCCATCGTCCCGGCGCCTCGTTCAGCCGTCATTCAAATGCCGCCCTGTATGGCCCATATGATGACGACCTCAAAAGAGACCCAAGCAGAACAGAAGGCCCCCATGTCCCGTCCGTCCTTGATCGATCGCCTGCCCAAGCGCGCGCTCGCCGTCCTGGCCCCGGTGATGGCCGGCGGCTTCATGCTGGCCTCGCCCGCCATCGCCCCGGCTCAGACTGCGGCTCAGTCCGAAGTCCTGCCCGGCTACTGGGAATACACCACCAGCGCGGTGGGCCAGCGCGACACCGAGCAGAAGTGCGTGCGGCCCAGCGAGATCAACCGATTCTTCGGCGGCCTGTCGACCAACAAGTGGCGCTGCACCTATCCGACCCGCGTGGTCGGCAACGGCAACGCCCGCTTCGAGGGGACCTGCCAGGACCGCAAGGGCCGTCGCATCGCCGTTCGCCTGAATGGGACCTACACGGAAACCAGCTTCAGCTTCCGCGGCGGCGCCCAGATCGTGCGCGGCACCCCCTATATCCCCGCCAGCATCACCGCGCGGCGCATCAGCGCCCAGTGCCCGGCCAACGCTGAATATTTCTGACGGCGGCAGCCGCGCTTCCCATTTCGTCATTCCGGGGCTGAGCGGAGCGAAGAACCCGGAACCCAGGGCCGCACGCGCATTGCCGGATCCGTTTAAAGCCTGATGCATGCCTCCTGGGTTCCGGGTTCGTCCTTCGGACGCCCCGGAATGACGCGAGCAGGCTGAGTGTCGATTGAGACGAGGCAGAAACAAAAAAGGCCCCGGATCGCTCCGGGGCCTTTTCTTTTGTCCGAAACTCGAAGCTTAGGCGGCTTCGGCGGTCGGGATCGGCTTTTTGGCGCTGAGCGACTTGGCGAGCAGCTCGACGGCGGCGTCCTTGTCG
>NZ_DAMBJX010000016.1:44753-57366 GCF_032067225.1 Brevundimonas vesicularis
GTCGATCTTGTTGGCGGCGGCGACTTCGCGAGCCATGCGGTCCAGGGCCGATTCATAGAGCTGGCGCTCCGAATAGGACTGTTCCGGCTGGGTGTCGGCGCGGTGCAGGTCGCGAACCACTTCGGCGATGGAGATCAGGTCTCCCGAGTTGATCTTGGCTTCGTATTCCTGGGCGCGACGCGACCACATGGTGCGCTTGATGCGCGCGCGGCCCTTCAGGGTGGTCAGGGCCTTCGTCACGACGTCGTCGGCGGCCAGCGAACGCAGGCCGGCCGTGACGGCCTTCTTGGTCGGGACGCGCAGGGTCATCTTCTCGTGGTCGAAGGTCACGACATAGACCTCCAGCGACATGCCCGCGACTTCCTGGGTCTCTATCGCCGCCACCTTGCCGACGCCGTGCGCCGGATAGACGACCGCGTCGCCAACCTTGAACTCCAGACCAGTCTTGCTCGTCATAATCGTCCTTTCCCGGTCAGGGCCGGGCGAAACGAAGGCGCAGGAAACGCAAACAGGATCTCACCCGCCGGATCGCTCCGTCGGAGGGGATGATGTTGGGCGTCAAAAGCGGAAACGGATCACCAAACCTCTGGCCGATCCCGTCTAGGGCGGGATTCTGTCGCAAACACGGGCGGCGCGGAGATTTCGCGGACCGCCCGATCCAATGAAACAGAACCTATCACAAATCTGCGGAATTTCAAAACGTCCACAGGGCGGACGTGCAAATACGGCAAGGCTTGAGCGCCGCCAGTCCTTGAATCAGGAACCCTTGCCCGGCTTGGGGCTGAAGTATTTCTCGTATTTGCCCGTTTCGCGTTCGTACTGCTCGCGGTCGGCGGGGGGCGTGCCCTTGACGGTGATGTTGGGCCAGACCTTGGCGTATTCGGCGTTGACCTGAAGCCATTTGCCGTCGGGCTCGTCCTCGGTGTCCGGCACGATGGCGTCGACAGGGCATTCCGGTTCGCACACCCCGCAGTCGATGCATTCGTCGGGCGCGATCACCAGGAAGTTCTCGCCCTCGTAGAAGCAGTCCACCGGACACACCTCGACGCAGTCCATGAACTTACATTTCACGCAGGCGTCGGTGACGATGTAGGTCATTGGGCGAAAAACGGGTGTCGATCTGTGGGCGGGAGGCCTGCGACATGGCGGCCACGCAACCAACTGTCAACAGCGCGGCTTAAGGCGAGAGCCATTCGCAGCGCCTTGACAGAACAGCGCCTAATCGCAACTGTATTGATTGCATATCCGCCCCATCGACAGGAACTCACCATGCGCACCCCCTTCATGAAATACGCCGTCGTCGGCGCTGCCGCCCTCAGCCTGGTCGCAGGCGGCGCGGTCGTGGCTCAGGCCGCCCTGACCAAGAACCCCGCCGAAGTCACCGCCGGGACCTACGATCTGGATTCCGGCCACGGCAAGATCACCTGGTCGGTCAATCACTTCGGCCTGTCGACCTATACGGGCCAGTTCGTGAACGTGAAGGCGGTGCTGAAGCTGGACCCGGCCAACCCGTCGGCTTCGACCCTGACCGCGACGATCCCGCTGACCGACGTGGCGCCGAACGACGATCGGCTGAAGGCCCACCTGCAGACCGCCGACTTCTTCGACACCGCTAAATATCCGACGGCGACCTTCGTCTCGCGCTCGGTCACGGTCGACGCCGATGACGCCAACGAGGCGACCGTGGTCGGCGATCTGACCCTGAAGGGCGTGACCAAGCCCGTCACCATCGAGGTCGAGTTCAACGGCGCCGGAACCGTCATGGGCGCCTACAAGGCGGGCTTCGACGGCGAAGCGACCATCAAACGCTCGGACTTCGGCATCAACTACGCCCTGCCGGCCGTCTCCGACGAGGTGAAGCTACACATCGAAGGCGAGTTCGTGATCCAAAAGTAAGGGGCTAGCGCGATTGGCTGCTTCGCGCCGCCCTCCGGGTCGCGCTGCTTGAGCCCGTTAGGGTTCAATCGTTCTGTAAAGGGCGCGGGCCTCTTCGGCCGGTCCGCGCCTTTCTCCCAACGCCTCGACCTTCAGGCTGGTGACCCGACCGTTCTGCGCGAAGGTCAACAGGTCGCCGACGTGAACGCACCGGCTGGGCTTGTCGAGCCGCGTCTCGCGTCCCTGATGCGTCAGCCGCACCGCGCCCCGCTCCACCAGACCGGCCGCCAGGCTGCGCGTCTTCACGAACCGCGCGCGCCACAGCCAGATGTCGATGCGACAGGCGTTCTCGTTCAAGCCTTCGCCTTTCGGCGCGGCCGACGACGCTTGGGTCGCGCAGGCGGCGCTTCGGTCAGGGCGGCCAGCGCCGCGAAGGGAGAGTCCTTGACGATCTTCGGCGCCGCGCCCGGCTTGTCGGGCAGGCGGGCGCGTTCGACCTTCAGGGCGGCGATGATCTGTTTCGCCTGATCGGCGCGCCAGCCCAGATCGGTCAGAGCCTCGTCGGACAGCCGGCCGTGATTGGCGGCCCGCAGCTCGGCCATCTTCTCCAGCGTCTCGACCGGCGCCAGCCACCGTCCCGCCAATCGCAATCCATGCGCGGACAACAGCCGCGCCGAGGGCGGCTCCACGGGCGCGGGGATCAGATCGGGCGTCGCCGGGATCAACGGCGCGGCGATGAAGGCCTGGGCGAAATGGCGCGCGCGCGGCTTCTGAAGGCCGGGCAGCCACACCGAATGCGCCCCGATGCGGATGGCGAAACTGCGCAGCGTACGGCGCTCCACCTGGCTCAGCGCAGCCAGATCGCGCTCGACCTCGCGCCGGTCGATCACGCCGCCGGCCTCGATCAGGCGAAAGGCGATGCCCCTCGGCAGACCTTTCAGCGCGCCGCTCTCCACCGCCTGACGCAGCCGTCGCAGATCACGCAGCGCACGGCCCGCTTCCGCCGCCAGCCACGCCTCGATCCGGCGCTGGGCGCGCTCGCGGGCGGGCGTCGGCCCCAGATCGCCCAACAGACGCACGGAGGGCGTAAAGGGATCGACCCCTTGCGGCGTTGCATTGATCTGCGCCGTCAGCACGCCGCGCCACAGCACCGCCCCGTCCGGCGTGACCGAAAAGCCTTCGTCGGTCTCGGCCGCCAGGCGCCCCAGCCGTCGATTGATCTCGGGCGTCACCGCACGCACGGCCGCCTGGCGCAGGGTCCGGTCTTCCAGGGCCGACGAGCCCTTCTCCATGTGGAAGCGCACGCCCTCCAGCTGGCCGACGACCTGACCCTCGACCGTGACCTCGCCGTCATCGGCGACGCCTGCAAACGTGTCTTCGCGCACGTTCAGCGCTCGCATCAGGGCGGTGGTGCGGCGATCCACGAACCGGGCGGTCAGCCGCTCGTGCAGCACGTCGGACAGCCGGTCCTCCAGCGCGCGGGTCTTGTCGCGCCAGCCTTGCGCGTCGTGGACCCAGTCCGGCCGGTTGGCGATGTAGGACAGGGTGCGCACCGCCGACAGCCGCGCCGACAGCTGGTCGATCTGACCGTCGTCACGATCCACGAAGGCGAAGCGCGGCGCCATCCAGTCGTCGGTCAGCCGGCCGCGCTTGCCGGTCAGGGCGTGGAAGACATCCTTAGCCAGCCGGGCGTGTTCATCCAGCGTCGTCTTCTGGAAGTCGGGCAACTGGCACGCTTCCCACAGACGCATGACCGCCCCGCGCGAGCGCCCCACGCGCGCGATCTCCTCGTCCTTGATCAGACGCCGCAGCAGGGTCTCGTCCAGCGCCTCCGCCGTCAGGCTCAGCCCCGATCGCTGGGGCGTCACCGTCAGCGAGCGCAGCAGATCGGGCTGGGTGTCGAAATCCAGCCGGGCGTTCCGCCACTCTGCCGCCTCGATCGGATCGAACCGATGCTCGACCACCTGTTCGACCAGATCGGGGTCCAGATCCTCGGCCTCGGCGGTGACGCCGAAGGTGCCGTCGCGCAGATGCCGGCCGGCCCGCCCGGCGATCTGGCCGATTTCATGGGCGTGAAGCCAGCGGGTGCGCCGCCCGTCGAACTTTCTCAGGCCCGCGAAGGCGACATGGTCCACATCCATGTTCAGCCCCATGCCGATGGCGTCGGTGGCGACGAGGAAATCGACCTCGCCCGACTGATACAGGGCCACCTGGGCGTTGCGGGTGCGAGGAGACAGACTGCCCATCACCACCGCCGCGCCGCCGCGCTGACGCCGGATCAGTTCAGCGATGGCGTAGACCCGATCGGTCGAGAAGGCGACGATGGCGCTGCGGCGGGGCAGGCGGGTCAGCTTCTTGGACCCCGCATAGGACAAGGTGGACAGCCGGTCGCGCGTCACGATCTCCACGTCCGGGACAAGGCGGCGGATCAGCGGCTCCATGGTTCCGGCGCCTAGGAACATCGTCTCGAACCGACCGCGCGCGTGCAGTAGCCGCTGGGTGAAGACGTGGCCGCGTTCGGGGTCGGCGACCAGCTGGATTTCGTCGATGGCCAGAAACTCGACCGATCGCTCCAGCGGCATGGCCTCGACGGTGCAGACGAAATAGTGCGGGCGCGGCGGGACGATCTTTTCCTCGCCCGTGATCAGGGCGACGGCCGCCACGCCGCGCTGTTTGACGATCCGCTCATAGATCTCGCGCGCCAGCAGGCGCAGCGGCAGGCCGATCATGCCCGAGGCGTGACCCAGCATCCGCTCGACCGCCAGATGGGTCTTGCCGGTGTTGGTGGGCCCCAGGACCGCAGTCACGCGGGACGGGGCGAGGCCTGCGGACCGGTCGCTCATGTCGCGACTAAGGTGGCGACGAATCTCTTCGGGCTCAAGCGTCGCCGGCGCGCATTCCGATCCGGACCAGGGTGGACAGGTTTGCGGCCTGCATTTTCGTCATCACCTTGGCGCGAAAGATTTCCACCGTGCGCGGGCTGATCTCCAGCCTTTGGGCGATCTCCTTGTTGGAACAGCCGTCGATCAGGGCGTCGAATACCTGACGCTCGCGCGGGGTCAGGGTGTCCAGTCGGGCCTTGGCGTCCTCGCGCGCGATCCGCTCGGCCTCAAGACTGGTCAGCGAGGCCAGGCAGCTGGAAACCGCGTCCAGCATTCGCTGCGGATCGAACGGCTTTTCGACGAAATCCACGACGCCCGCCTTCATCAACTGAACCGCCAGCGTCACCTCCCCATGACCCGTGATGACGATCACCGGCCAGGTGTCGCCGCGCAGGCTTTTCAGGCGCCCGACCAGCTCAGAACCCTGAAGCCCCGGCATCCGCACATCGGTGATGACGCAGGCGCTGCGGTCTTCGGGCAGATTGGTCAGGAAGTCGTCGGCGCTGAGGAAACTGCGCGCCCGATACCCCGCCCCGCGCAGCATCAGCACCAGGGCGTCGCGCATGGCGGGGTCGTCGTCGATGATGAAAACGGAGTGCGGGCTCATCAGATTTCGGACTCCGTGGGACGCGGCAGACGAAACGAGAAGGTCGCTCCACCCTGAGGATTTCGGCTGACGACCAGGGTCGCGCCGTGGCTTTCGACGATTGAACGCGTGACCGACAGCCCCAGACCCATGCCGCCGGCCTTGGTCGTCGCCATTGGATGAAAGATGCTGTCGATTCTGTCTTCGGGGATGCCGTCGCCATTGTCGCACACCGCGATCTCATAGCCATCCGCGCCCAGCGTCCGGCCGGTCACCGTCACGCGCGCGCCCTCGCGTCCGATGACGGCGTCCACGGCGTTGCGCACCAGATTGGCCAGCGCCTGCTGAATTTGAATGCGGTCGGCCAGAACCTGATCGTCGTCTTCTTCCACATCCAGAGCGATCGTCGTGTCGGTGTCCTGTCCCGTCAGGGCGAAGACCGGCGCCAGGTCTAGGACGATCAGCGAGGCGCGCTCTTCGGTGAAGGACCGCGAACCTGTGGCTACCTGTTCGCGCATGCGCCGAATGATGTCGCCGGCGCGCAGCAACTGGGTTTTGGCCAGGTCGATGGTCCTGGCCGGCCCTTCCGCGACCGTCCCCAGCTGTGTCAGTTCGGCTTGGCCGGCATGTAGATAAACGGTGGCGGCGGTCAGCGGCTGGTTCAGTTCGTGGGCCAGGGTCGCGGCCATTTCGCCCATCGAGTTCAAACGCCAGACGCTGCTGAGCTTGTCGTTCAGGTCGCGCTCGCCCTTGCGGATCATCTCGGCCTGGCTTTGATCGCCCAGCGTCAGGACGATGTGTTCGGGGGCGATGTCGTCGGGGAGCACGTTGGCGTGAAGCGTCAGCGGCGGCCCGGGCGCATCTATACTCCCGCTCGTCCAGGGGCCGGAGGAGGGGGCCAGCACCTCGCCGCCCTGGCGAGCCTTCGCCAAAGCGGCGTCGTCGAAGCCGGGCAGCAGCGATCCGAAAGGCTGCGCCATCGCCGCCTCTCGATCCACACGCAGAAGATCGGCGGCGGCCGGGGTCACGCGGCGCGTGCGGCCTTCACGGTCCAGGGTCACGATCGGCGTCGTGGCCACGATGGTGTCGAGCAGCATCTCGCGCAGCGCCAGATCGCGCGTCAGGGCGCGGGCCTGTTCCAACGAGTCGATCAGCCGACGACAGACCTCGGCGATGACCCAGGCGATGACCGCGAAAAGCGCGGCGTTGGTCGCCGCATCCAGCACGCTTTCGCGATGCACCAGCCACAGGTTGGCCCCGATGGCCAACAGGATCGCGAGCACGACCGCCCCCCTTTGCGCCAGCAGAGCCGTAACAATCACCGCCGGGACCAGCGGCAGATAGTAGAAGTTTCCAAACGGTTCGAGCGCGCTGCGAATCAGCGTCGCCACAAGAACAGCCAGACACGCGATCAATACCCCGCTCCACCATGTCCTGGACCTGAAGATCATGTCTTCGTACTGTTCCTGGGCTGCTGGATATATTTCATCGGAGTATGAATGGGGATGCGAAAACTCGCCAGACCTCAAGCTGGCGGGCCTCGCCGCTTTTCTGACAACTTTCGTATAGGCTCATTTCGACTACGTGAACATACGTATTCGCTCAAATTCGGTTTGGAGTGACCCGCATCCCTACCGATGCCGCGGCTTGGACGCTGGGCGAGCCACCTTATGGGTTACGCAATCCTACATACGGTCCGGTTCAGATTTAATATTAATCATCGCCTCATCCTTGGGCTTCAGAATGCAGAAGCTTCAGGGATCATCATGTTTCGTTCGTCAGCCTTCTTTGTTGTCGCGGCAGTAGGCCTCGCAGCACCGATCACCTCCCAGGCCCAATCGTTCGGCCTCGATGTCGGTGTCGCCAGCCAGTATGTCGGCAAAGGGCTGGGCAAGAGCAATCAGGACGTTGCGCCTTTCGCCAAGGCGGAAGCCAGCTTCGGCGAAGGCTACGTCAGCGTCTTCGTCTCTGACGCCGCCGGATCTCAAGGCTACGACATGGAAATCGTCAGCATGGTCGGTTGGCGACCCAAGGCGGGCGGTTTCACCTTCGATCTGGGGGTCATGAATCGCGACCTGCCAGGGTCGCGCGCCGGCGTAGACAAAAACTACTGGGAATATCAGGCGGACGCTTCACGCAAGCTGGGCCCCGTGGCGACGCGCCTGCGCGTCAACTATTCGCCCGACGGCTTTGCGGCGACGAAAGAGGCCTGGTGGCTGGAGCTTCAAGGCGCGGTCTCCGTCGCCGCCAAGACAAAGATTTCGGCCGCCGTCGCCAACCGCATGGCCGACGGCGGCGTCGACTACAACGCCTGGAATGTCGGCGCCAAACAGAAGCTGACCGACGCCTTTGCCGTCGATCTGCGCTGGTACGACACCGACCGCCACAGCGCAGGCGAGCCCTATGAGGGTCGCCTCGTCGCCGCCGCCACCTATTCGTTCTGAGTTACCGATCCACCGGGGGATGCTGAGTTGAAGTTGATTGAAAATATGCCCGTCGGCCGCAAGCTGTTCGCGGCCTTTGGTCTCGTTTTGGCGGCGATCGCCGTCATGGGCGTCGTCGTCGTCACCAGCCTGCTCCAGCTGGAGAAGGCCGGCGAAGTGCGCACGGTGGAAAACCAGGTCAATCGCACCACGGCGACGGCCGAGTTCTACATGGCGCGCCAGGAGAACGCCTTCCGTGGCTACCTCTTGTCTCAGGACCCCTACTACATTGAACGCGTCGATGCGCACCGCGGCAAGTTCCTGGCGGCCATGGACGAGCTGCGCGGCGAACTGCCCGCCGACCGCGCCGCCCTGGTCGACAAGGCCGTGGAAGGCAATGCGACTTGGTACAAGAATGTCGTGGAAGCCGGTTCTGCGATGGTCCGCGACGGTCGCGCGGCCCAGGCCGTTCAGATGGTCGGCCGCAACGGAACGGCCGACAACTACGTCGCGCCGGTCGAAGACACGATCGACCAGATCAAGAGCGCCAATGATGTGGCGCGCAAGGCCTCGGCCGAGGCTCAGGCCGCCGCCAGCCGCACCGCGCTGATCGCCACGATCGTGGGCCTGATCTCGGCGCTGGTGATCGCCCTCATCGCGGGCTTCGTCGCGACGCGCTCCATCGTGCGCCCGATCTTCACGATGATCGGCTATATGCAAAAGCTGATGGCCGGCGACACCGACATCAAGGTCGCCAGCGCCGAGCGCAAGGATGAGTTCGGCAAGATGGGGCAGGCCATCGTGGCCTTCCGCGACGCCGCGATCGAAAAGGTCCGCGTCGAACGGGACGCCCTGGCGCAGCGCTCGATGTCTGAGCAGGAGCGCGCCGAACGCGAGGCCGACAAGGCGCGCGAAGCCGCCGAGGACGCCCAAGCCATCGGCGCCTTGGGCGAAGGTCTTTCGGCCATGGCGAACGGGGATTTGACCTACCGGATCGACATCGAGTTCAGCGCCAAGGCCGCGCAGCTGAAGTCCGACTTCAACGCCGCCATCTCCCAGCTGCAACAGGCCGTCTCGGTCGTGGTCAACAATGTCTCGGGCATTCGCTCGGGCGCCGGCGAAATCTCGCAGGCGGCCGACGATCTGTCGCGCCGCACCGAACAGCAGGCCGCCTCGTTGGAGGAAACCGCCGCCGCCCTGGATGAGATCACCGCCACGGTGAACAAGACCGCCTCGGGCGCCCGCCAAGCCTCGGACGTCGTCCAAGCCGCGCGCGGCGACGCCGAGAAGAGCGGCGTGATCGTTCGCGACGCCGTCCAGGCCATGACCGCCATCGAAAGCTCGTCCACCCAGATCAATCAGATCATCGGCGTCATCGACGAGATCGCCTTCCAGACCAACCTTTTGGCCCTGAATGCGGGCGTCGAGGCCGCGCGTGCGGGCGAAGCCGGTCGCGGCTTTGCGGTGGTCGCCTCCGAAGTTCGCGCCCTGGCCCAGCGTTCGGCCGAAGCTGCCAAGGAGATCAAGACCCTGATCTCGGCCTCGACGGGTCAGGTCGGCTCGGGCGTCAAACTGGTCGGCGAGACCGGCGAGGCCCTGCAACGGATCGTGGACCGCGTCGCCGAGATCGACAGCCTGGTCACCGAAATCGCGGCCTCGGCCCAGGAACAGGCTGTCGGTCTGGCCCAGGTCAACACCGCCGTGAACCAGATGGACCAGGTCACTCAGCAGAACGCGGCCATGGTCGAGCAGTCGACCGCCGCCAGCCATTCGCTGGCCCAGGAGGCGGAGAGCCTGCAAGCCTCGGTCGCTCAGTTCCGCGTCGGGTCTTCGCCGTCGCGCGCCGCTGCGCCCGCGCCGGTTCGCACGCCTGCGCCCGTCGCCAAGCCCGCGGCTCGCTCCAATCACATGGTCGCCGCCCTGAAGACCATCGGCCGTAGCGGCGCCGCGCCCAGGCCTCAAGTCACCGCCGCCGAAGACGGTTGGGAGGAGTTCTGATGACCGAAACCCTGATCCTCTCCGACGTGTTGGACCTGAATGCGGCCGAGCCTCTGAAGGCCGAACTGCTGGCCCTGCGCGGTCATCCGGTGGTCCTGGACGCCTCTGCGGTTCAGCGCCTGGGCGGCCTGTGCCTTCAGATCCTGCTGTCGGCGCGAAAGACGTGGGCGGCCGACGGCGTCAACCTAAGTTTAGGGTCTGTGTCCCAATATTGGACGGAACAATGGGCGGCCTATGGCGCGCCGGACTTCAGCACCGAGGGGGCGTTGGCATGACCAAGACCGTTCTGACGATCGACGATTCACGCACCATGCGCGACATGCTGCTGATGGCGTTGGAAGACGCGGGCTATACCGTGATCCAGGCGGTGGACGGCGTGGACGGTCTGGAGACCTTGGCGTCCAAGGGCGCCGACGTCATCATCACCGACATCAACATGCCGCGCATGGACGGCTTCGGCGTCATCGAGGGCGTCCGCGCCGATCCGAACCACCGCACGACCCCGGTGCTGGTGCTGACGACCGAGAGCGACGTCGAGAAGAAGGCCCGCGCCCGTGCCGCCGGCGCCACCGGCTGGATCGTCAAGCCGTTCGACCCCGCAAAGCTGGTGGACGCCGTCCGCCGCGTCGCCGCCTGATCGCCTGAAGCCCGCCGGACCCCGACCTAATGGACGCCTTCGAAGCCATCAAAGCCACCTTCTTCCAGGAATGCGACGAACTGCTCGCCGACCTGGAAGCCAAGCTGATGCTGCTTGAACAGGGTCAGACCGACCTGGAGACGATCAACGCCGTCTTCCGCGCCGTCCATTCGGTCAAGGGCGGGGCAGGGGCCTTCGGCCTGGAGGCCTTGGTCCGGTTCGCCCACGTCTTCGAGACCCTGATGGACGAACTGCGTGCGGGCCGTAAGCCGTGCGACGCGATCACCATCAAGACCCTGTTGCGCGCCTCCGATGTGCTGGCCGACCACATCCAGGCCGCGCAAGGGTTGATCCCGCCGGTGGACGAGGCGCGGTCCGCCGCCCTGGTCGCCGAAATGCAGGTCCTGACCCATGGCGGCGAGGCGCCGGTCGAGGTCGAGGAAGACGAAGACGATTTCGGCTTCACCCCCATGGCCTTCGACATGGCGCTGGACGAGCCTGCGTCCCTGCCCATCGCCGACCTGGGCGCCGACGCGCCGTCGTTTGGCTGGCGCATCGTGTTCAAGCCGATGGGGCGGATGTACGTCAACGCCAACGAGACCAGCCTGTTGCTGCGCGAGCTGGGTCGTCTCGGCCCCGTCACGGTCGTCGTGGACGAAAGCGAGACGCCGACGCTGGACGCGCTGTCGATCGACGACGGCTGCCTGACCTGGACGGTCGATCTGGCCGCCGCCGTCGATGAGGCGGCCGTGCGCGAGGTCTTCGATTTCGTCGAAAGCGACTGCGACCTGACCATCACGCCTCTGGGCGCCGGCGGTGATGAACTCGCTGCGTTCGAAGACGAGCCGGCCGCCGTCCTGCCCGCCAGCGACGACCTGGATATCGCCGCCCTTCTGGCCAAGGCTTCCGGCGCCGCCGCCGAACCGGCGGCCGAGATCGTGCCGTTCGCTCCCCTGGAGCCCGAGCCCGCGCCGGCCCCGATCGCCGCTGCGCCGGTCGTCGAGCCGGTTGCCGCCCCTGTCGCCGCACCCGTGGCGGCGACGCCCGCGCCGGCTGCCGCCCTTGTCGCGCCCGCGCCGGTGACGATCCGCGTCGATCTGGATCGCGTGGATCGCCTGATCAACGTCGTCGGCGAACTGGTCATTCAGCAGGCGATGCTGTCGCAGCGCGTGCTGGAAAGCGGTCTGGCCCGCTCCTCGGGCATCGCGCTCGGCCTCGAAGACCTGGAACTGCTGACCCGCGAGATCCAGGACAGCGTCATGGCCATCCGCGCCCAGCCGGTGAAGTCGGTGTTCCAGCGTATGCCGCGCCTGGTGCGCGAAGTCGCCGACATGGTCTCCAAACAGGTCCGTCTGGTCACGGCCGGCGAGGACACAGAGGTCGACAAGACCGTGGTCGAACGCTTGGCCGAACCCATTACCCACATGCTGCGGAACGCCATCGACCACGGACTGGAAACGCCCGAGGAGCGCGTCGCCGCCGGCAAGCCGGCCGAAGGTACGGTGCGCCTTGCCGCCCTTCACCGCTCGGGCCGGATCGTCATCGAAATCTCCGACGACGGCCGCGGCATCAACCGCGAACGGGTCAAGAAGATCGCCGTCGACAAGGGTCTGATCGCCGCCGACGCGCCCCTGACCGACGAACAGATCGACAATCTGATCTTCGCGCCGGGCTTCTCCACCGCCGCCGTCGTGTCCGACATTTCGGGCCGGGGCGTGGGCATGGACGTGGTTAAACGCTCGATCCAGGCCTTGGGCGGACGCATCTCCATCAGCTCGGTTCCGGGCAAGGGCTCGACCTTCACCCTCAGCCTGCCGCTGACGCTGGCGGTGCTGGACGGCATGGTCGTCGCCGCCGCCGAACAGACGCTGATCGCGCCGCTGCCGGCCATCGTCGAGAGCCTGACTCCGCAGGCCGTCGATCTGCATTTCGTCGGCGGCGTGGATCCCGTCATTCGCTTCCGCGATCGGTTCCTGCCGCTGATCGACGTGGCTCTGATCATGGGCTTCCGCGAACAGCCGATGAACCCGACCGAAGGCGTCGCCGTGGTCGTCGAGACCGAAGGCGGCCAGCAGGCGGCCCTGCTGTTCGACGCCATCCAGGGCCAGCGCCAGGTGGTCATCAAGAGCCTGGAAACCAACTACCAGCAGGTCGAGGGCGTCGCCGCCGCCACCATCCTGGGCGACGGGCGCGTCGCCCTGATCCTGGATGT
>NZ_DAMBJX010000017.1:0-45437 GCF_032067225.1 Brevundimonas vesicularis
ATGCGGATGCGCGATTTGTCGGACGCCTTCCTCGACGCCTATCTGGCCGCGGAGGGCGAGGCCCTGCTGTCCTGCGTCGGTTCCTACCGGCTTGAGGGGCTGGGCTCGCAGCTGTTCGAGGCGGTGGACGGCGACTATTTCACGGTGCTGGGCCTGCCGCTCTGGCCGGTGCTGAAAGAATTGCGTCGGGCGGGGGTGATCGCGGCATGAGCACGCACCGCATAACCGGGGCCGCCATGGTCGCCGGGATCGCCGGAAATCCGGTCGCCCATTCGCTCAGCCCGGTCATTCACAACGCCTGGCTGGCGGCGGGCGACATCGACGGCGCCTATGTCCCCTTCGCCCCTGCCGATGCGGCCGGTTTCGAGGCGCTGGTCGCGGCGGGGCGTGCGGGTCTGATCATGGGGCTGAACGTCACCGCCCCGTTCAAGGAACAGGCCTTCGCCTTGGCGGATCAGGCGACGGCGGCGGCCCGGCTGACGTCCTCGGCCAATATCCTGCAGTTCGAAAACGGGCTGGTCCTGGCCGACAGTTCCGACGGGATCGGCCTGATGCGCGGCCTGAAGGAACAGGCGCCGGACCTGGACGTGGCTGGGCGGCCGGTGGTGATGCTGGGCGCCGGCGGCGCAGCCCGCGCCGGGTCCGGCGCCTTGGTCGAGGCCGGCGCCGAGGTTCGCATCGTCAACCGCTCGCCCGAACGCGCCCAGGCCCTGGCCGCCGATTTAGGGTCGTCGGTTCGGGTCGTGGCGGCCGACGACGCTTTTGATGGCGCAGCCTTGGTCATCAATGCGCTGAGCGTCCCGCCCAGCATCGACTTCGACCGAATCGCGCCCGGCACGGTGTTGATGGACATGACCTACAAGCCGTTGGCTACGGCCATCCTGACGGCGGCGCGCGGACGCGGCCTGCCGACGGTGGATGGATTGGCGATGCTGATCGGCCAGGCGGCGCCGTCGTTCGAAGCCCTGTTCCGCCGCCCGCCGCCGCCTCTCGATCTTCGCGCCCTGTTGATGACGCATCTGGGCGAGGCGACATGATCCTGCTCGGTCTCACCGGCTCCATCGGCATGGGCAAGTCGACGACGACGGCCATGTTCGCCGATCTGGGGGCCGTCGTCTGGAACGCCGATGACGCGGTGCACCGCCTCTACGCGCCTGGCGGTGCGGCGGTCGGTCCTGTGGGCGAGGCCTTCCCCGGGGTCGTGGTGGACGGTGCGGTTGACCGCACACGTCTGGCCGAGACGCTTGGGAAAGACGACACGGCGTTCCGTCGTCTGGAAGCCATCGTGCACCCCCTGGTCGCCCAAGGTCGCGCGGCCGATCTGGAGGCGGCGCGCACGGCAGGTGTGAACCTGGCAGTTCTGGACATCCCCCTGCTGTTCGAGACGGGTGGGGACAGTGCTGTCGACGCCGTGGTGGTGGTCACCGCCGATCCGGCGATCCAGGCGGAGCGCGTCCTGGCCCGTCCCGGCATGACGCGCGAACGGTTCGACGCCATCCTGGCGCGCCAGGTGCCGGACGCGGAAAAGCGCGCCCGCGCCGATTTCGTCATCGACACCAGCCGGGGTCTGGAGGCCGCGCGGGCCGAGGTCGAGGCGATCGTGGCCGCCGTTCTGGACCCATCGTGGATATCTCCAAGGCGAGGCGCGGCGAGCCTTTCGCGCTGAGGCGAATGCCGCCATTAAGGGCGAATGGCGCGCGAGATCGTTCTGGATACGGAAACCACCGGCTTCGACCCCAAGACGGGCGACCGGCTGATCGAGGTCGGCTGTATCGAGATCCAGGACCTGCTGCCGACGGGGCGGACCTTCCACCGGTTCGTTAATCCGGAACGACTGATCCCGCCCGACGCGATTCGGGTTCACGGCATCACCGACGAGAAGGTCAAAGACGCGCCCAAGTTCGCCGAGATCGCCGACGACCTGATCGAATTCATCGGCGATGCGCAGATGATCGCTCACAACGCCACCTTCGACCGGAACTTCATCGACTTTGAATATGCGCGGTGCGGCCGGCCGATCACTGGCGAGGCGCGCTGGATCGATACGCTGAAACTGGCCCAGACGCGGTTTCCGGGCATGCCTAACTCGCTGGACGCCCTGTGCAAACGCTACAAGGTGTCGCTGGTCGAACGGACGCTGCACGGCGCCCTGATCGACGCCCGTCTGCTGGCCGAGGTCTATCTTGAGCTTCGCGGCGGCAAGGAGCGGGTGCTGGACCTGTCTTCGGCGCCGGTCGGTCGTGGTCCCGGCGGCGTCATCGAAACCGCCGCCTACGGACAGCGTCCCCGCCCCCTGGCGCCGCGCTCCACGCCCGAGGAACAGGCCGCCCACGTCGCCTTCCTCGCCAAGGCGCTTAAGGACCGATCACTGTGGGACGCCTACGGCCTGCCGGCGCAGGAAGACGCGGCTTAGTCTCTTTTTAGCGCCCAAGTCGTGAGCGACCGCGTCGCGAACATAGCGCGGCGCGCAGCGCCCCAGGCTTAAGCCTGCCGGAAGCCCAGCACGTCCTGCATGTCATAGAGACCGGGCCCTCGCGTCCGCACCCAGGCGGCGGCGGCGACAGCGCCCTTTGCGAACAGCGACCGATCGATCGCCGAATGACTGAGGGTCAGCACCTCGTCTTCCGATGCGAACAGCACCGTGTGCTCGCCGATGATGCCGCCGGCGCGGATAGAGGAGAAACCGATCTTGCCGCTCTCGCGCTCGCCCTGGACCCCGTCATAGGGTTTGGAGCGCAGGTCATCCAGATCCGCGAACCGCCCCTCGGCTGCGGCTTCGCCCAGCATCAGAGCGGTGCCCGACGGTGAATCCACTTTCCGGCGGTGGTGGGCCTCGGTGATCTCGATGTCCCAATCCTGGGCGTCCAGACGTTGGGCCGCGTGCTGGACAAGGCCGATCAGGATGTTCACGCCCAGGGAAAAGTTGCCGCTCTTGACGATGGCGACCTTCTCGGCGGCCTTCATCAGGTCGGCCTCCTGCTCGTCCGTGAAGCCGGTCGAACCGATCACCAAGGCCGGGCCGCCGCGCTCGGCCGCGCTCTGGGCCAGGGCCACCGAGGCGGCCGGGGTCGAGAAGTCGATGATCACGTCGCACAGCGACAGGTCGGCGGTTTCGCCCCAATCGAAGCGGGCGGCGACCACCACGTCTTCGCGGGCATCCAGAACCTGAGAGACCGCACGCCCCATCCGGCCGCGATAGCCGGAAATGCCGGCGTGGAAGATTGCGCTCAAACCGCGTTCTCTTTCGACCCGTCCGCGTCCTGACTGCCCAGGATGTCGGCCCAGAAACGCTTCGCCTTTCCGGCAAAGCTGGAATTCCTGGGGTTCTGCCCCTCCCCGAACGACAGGGCAAGCTCTTCGAGCAACTCACGCTGGCGCGCGGTCAGATCGGTGGGCGTCTCGACGAACAGTTCGACCACCAGATCGCCCCGGTTGCGGCCGTTCAGATGGGGCATGCCCTTGCCCTTGATGCGTACGGTCTTGCCGGTCTGGGCGCCGGCCGGCACGGCGACCGAGGCCTTGCACTTGCCGTCGCAGGCCGTTGAGACCAGGCAAGGGGCGTCGATCTCGCCGCCCAGGGCCGCCACCGTCATCGGCACGGGCACGGTGACCAGCAGGTCCAGGTTGTCGCGCTCGAACAGGTCGTGCGGCGTGACCGAGATGAAGACGTACAGATCGCCGCGCGGTCCGCCGCGCTGGCCCGCATCGCCCTCGCCCGACAGACGGATGCGCGAACCGTCGTCCACACCGGCGGGGATTTTCAGGTTCAGGGTGCGGGTTTTGCGCACCTGGCCGTGCCCGTGGCAGGTGGTGCAGGGATCGGCGATCATCTGACCCTGGCCGTGGCAGCGGGGGCAGGTGCGCTCGACCTGGAAGAAGCCGTTGGCCTGACGCACGCGACCGGCGCCCTGGCAGGTGGTGCAGGTGACGGGCTTGGTGCCCGGCTTGGCGCCCGACCCCTCGCAGGTGTCGCAGGTCATGGTCGAGGGGATGTCGATCTCGACGTCCTCGCCCTTGTAGGCCTGCTCCAGGGTGATCTCCAGATCGTAGCGCAGGTCAGAGCCCCGGCGCGGTCCGCCCTGCTGGCCCCGGCCCTGGCGTCCGCCGAACGCGTCGCCGAACGCATCGCCAAAGACCTGGGAGAAGATGTCGTTGATGTCCGAGAAGCCCTGGCCGCCCTGGCCGAAGGGATTGCCGCCCCCGCCGCCGTTCACGCCCGCATGGCCGTAACGGTCATAGGCCGCGCGCTTGTTGTCGTCCGACAGCACCGTATAGGCCTCGGACAGTTCCTTGAACTTGGCCATCGACTCTTCCGAGCCGCCGTTGCGGTCGGGATGGTGAACCATGGCCAGCTTGCGATAGGCGGCTTTCAAGCCGGGGGCGTCGATCGTGCGTTCGACACCCAGAACTTCGTAATAATCACGCGCCATCGGGCGTTCGTCCTCATACTTCCCCGTTCGCTTTCGCCTCGCCTCTTACCGAGCGTTGGTCGAAATCGATGTCCCGGCTGACATGGGGTCCGGGACCAATGATGCAAGTTTCATGAAAAGGCCCCGCCTATCGCAAGACAAGCGGGGCCGTATCATTTCAGCGACCTGTGACGGATCAGGCGCTCTTCTTGTCGTCGCCGTCCGTGTCAGACACTTCCTCGAACTCGGCGTCGACCACGCCGTCGTCGGCCGGCTGGCCTTCTGCGGCGGCGTCGCCCTGCTGCTGGGCGTACATGGCTTCACCCAGCTTCATCGAGGCCTGGACCAGGGTGTTGGTCTTGGCGCGGATGTCTTCCGGATCCGTGCCTTCGCGCGCGGTCTTCAACTCGGCCAGGCCGGTCTCGATGGCCGTCTTCTCGTCCGCACCGACCTTGTCGCCGTGCTCGGCCAGGGCCTTTTCGGTCGAATGGATCAGGCTGTCGGCGGCGTTCTGCGCCTCGACCAGATCCTTCTTGGCCTTGTCGGTGGCGGCGTTGGCCTCTGCTTCCTTGACCATCTTGTCGATGTCGGCGTCCGACAGGCCGCCGTTGGCCTGGATGCGGATCGACTGCTCCTTGTTGGTCGCCTTGTCCTTGGCCGAGACGTTGACGATGCCGTTGGCGTCGATGTCGAAGGCGACCTCGATCTGCGGCATGCCGCGCGGCGCCGGCGGAATGCCCATCAGATCGAACTGACCGAGCATCTTGTTGTCCGACGCCATCGGACGCTCGCCCTGGAAGACCCGGATCGTCACGGCCGACTGGTTGTCGTCGGCGGTCGAGAAGGTCTGGCTCTTCTTGGTCGGGATCGTCGTGTTGCGCTCGATCAGGGGCGTGAACACGCCGCCCAGGGTTTCGATGCCCAGAGTCAGCGGCGTCACGTCCAGCAGCAGCACGTCCTTGACGTCGCCTTGCAGAACGCCGGCCTGAACGGCGGCGCCCAGGGCCACGACTTCGTCAGGGTTCACGCCTTTGTGCGGTTCCTTGCCGAAGAAGGCCTTCACGGCTTCCACGACCTTGGGCATGCGGGTCATGCCGCCGACCAGAACCACTTCGTCGATGTCCGATGCCTTCAGGCCGGCGTCGGCCAGGGCCTTCTTGCACGGCTCGATCGTGCGTTGGACCAGGTCCTCGACCAGGCTTTCCAGCTTGGCGCGCGTCAGCTTGATGTTCAGGTGCAGCGGACCCGAGGCGTTCATGGTGATGAACGGCAGGTTGACCTCGTACTGGGTCGTGGTCGACAGCTCCTTCTTGGCCTTTTCGGCCTCTTCCTTCAGGCGCTGCAGGGCCAGCTTGTCCTGGCGCAGGTCGACCGACTGCTCCTTCTTGAATTCGTCGGCCAGGTAGTCGACCAGACGCAGGTCGAAGTCCTCGCCGCCCAGGAAGGTGTCGCCGTTGGTCGACTTCACCTCGAACACGCCGTCGCCGATCTCCAGGATCGAGACGTCGAAGGTGCCGCCGCCCAGGTCATAGACGGCGATCTTCTGGCCGTCGTTCTTTTCCAGACCATAGGCCAGGGCCGCCGCGGTCGGCTCGTTGATGATGCGCAGCACTTCCAGGCCGGCGATCTTGCCGGCGTCCTTGGTGGCCTGACGCTGGCTGTCGTTGAAGTAGGCCGGCACGGTGATCACGGCCTGGGTGACCTTGTCGCCCAGATAGGCCTCGGCCGCTTCCTTCATCTTGGTCAGGGTGAAGGCCGAAATCTGCTGCGGGGAATAGTCCTTGCCGAAGGCGCGCACCCAGGCGTCGCCGTTCGGGCCCTTGACGATCTCATAGGGCACCATGCCCTTATCCTTGGCGACGACGGGATCATCGAAGTTGCGGCCGATCAGGCGCTTGATCGCGAAGAAGGTGTTGGACGGGTTGGTGACGGCCTGGCGCTTGGCGGGTTGACCCACCAGCACTTCCGCGCCGTCCTGGATCGCCACGACCGACGGGGTCGTGCGGTTGCCCTCGGCGTTTTCGATCACCTTCGGCGTCTTGCCGTCCATGACGGCGACGCACGAGTTGGTGGTGCCCAGGTCGATGCCGATAATCTTGGCCATGTGTTCTTCAGTCTCTCTGGTTCGGCGGGCGATGCGGCGGCCTTCGACGAAGCGCCGCGCGTGACCGCCCCCGGTTGGGTTGGCGTGGATCAGGCTGGATAGCCCCAAGTTTCGCGGGGTTTCTCCGAAGCTGGCCCCGATATGGGAAAATCCCCCCGGCCCGCAAGGGCGTTATGCGATTCAAGCCCTTCGACGAACGTTGAAATTCGAATATGCAGGCGCGGCGATTACGGCGCATAAGATTTTGCATCGCGCTCTGGGGATCGCGATCGAGGAAGGGAGAGGAAACAATGATCAAGACCCTGCTCAAGGCCGTCGTCGCGGCGGCCGTTCTTGTCGGCTCCGCTGCGGCCGCCGCGCCGCCTGCTGGGGCGCCGGCCATTCAGTCGCGTGACGGCTATGATCGGCACGTCACCATCAAGAACCGCACCGGCTGGACCATGTTACGCTTCTACGCGTCGGATTCGCGCAGCGACGACTGGGAAGAGGACATCCTGGGCTCGGACGTTCTGGAAAGCGGGCAGGATGTGCGCATCAACATCGATGACGGCTCGGGCGCCTGCATCTATGACTTCAAGGCCGAGTTCACCAACGGGCAGGAGCTGACGCGGTCGCGCATCAATGTTTGTGAGGTCAGCGAATACACCTACACCCGCTGAGGTGAAGACCGCCGTCGAGGGCTTCCGGCTCTGGCCGGGGGCGCTCGATGCTGCGGCGCAGGCCGATCTGGTCGCCGAGGTGTTCGCCCGGCTGGAAGATGCGCCCCTCTATCGGCCGACCACGCCGGGCGGTCGCCCCTTCTCGGTTCAGATGAGCAACTTCGGGCCGCTGGGATGGGTCTCCGACCGGGGCGGCTATCGCTACCAGTCGACCCATCCCGAGACCGGGCGACCCTGGCCCGCGATCCCGACTATGCTGCTCGACCTGTGGCACGCCACGGTCGCCTGGCCCACGCCGCCGGACGCCTGTCTGGTCAATCTGTATCGCGATGCGGCGAAGATGGGCCTGCACCAAGACAAGGACGAGGCCGACCTCGGCGCGCCCGTCCTGTCGGTGTCGCTGGGAGACACGGCGATGTTCCGCATCGGCGCGGCGGCGGGCGGACGCACCACGACGCTGAGGCTGGACAGCGGCGACGTCTGCGCCCTGACCGGCCCCGCGCGCCTGGCCCGTCACGGCGTCGACCGCGTGCTGGCCGGATCGTCGCGCCTGATCCCCGGCGGCGGCCGGCTGAACCTTACGCTGCGCTGCGCCGGTTGAGCGCCTGATTTTTGGACTGGCTTTCGACGGCAAGCTGCGGCGTAACTCGGGAATGGACGACCTGAAGCGCCGCTGGGCCCGCCTCAAACCCCACATCACCGTCGTAGGCCCCGACGACGACCGGCCCCGGCCAGCGGTGCTGCTGTTCCATGGCTGCGGGGGGCTGCGCGATCACCTGCCCCGCTATGCCGAGGTCGCCAAGGCAGCGGGCTGGCGCGCCTTCATCGTCGATTCCTACGGCCCGCGCGGTTGGGGTCGGGTCTTCACCCTGGCGGCGGTCTGCACGGGCCTGTCGTTCCGGGGCTATGAGCGGGTGGGCGACGTCCTGGCGGCGATCCAGGGCGTTTCGGCACGCCCCGATGTCGACGCGACAAAGCTGGCCCTGGCCGGCTGGAGCCATGGCGGCTGGTCGATCATGGAGATGATGAGCGGCGCGCCGACGCCCGGCGCCTTTGGCGTGATCGATCCCGCCGAAGCCGACCTGTCCGGCGTCAAGGCGGTTTGGCTGGCCTATCCCTACATCGGCCCGTTCGCCTTCAACCGGTTGAAGCCGTGGCGGCATTGCCCGCGCGTTCTGGCCGTTACCTGCAAGCGCGACCACCTGACAACTGTGCGTAACGCCGAACAGGTCAACGCCATGATCCGCAACTGCGGCTCCCAGGTCGAAAGCTGGATCGCCGGGGGCACCCACGCCTTCGACGAACCCACCAACAACGGTCCGATGCGCCACGATCCGGAACTGACAGTCGAGGCCCTGCGCCGTTTCGACGCCTTCCTGACCGACGCGGTGCCATACGGCTGAGCGGCCTAGCCGATCGTCGCCTCGACTGTGATGGTCGCGCGGACCGAATGGGCCATTTCGCAATGGTCGTGGGCCTGGTGGTGCAGGGCGTCGATCTCGGCCTGATCGGGTTCGCGGCCGGTGAAGCTGGTAAAGGGGCGCAGCGTCACCTCGGCGAGGTAGCGCTTGCCGTCATCGTCCTTGCCCATCTTGCCTGACGCCTCGTCGACATAGGTGTCGACCACCAGGCCGGCGTTGGCGGCGAAGGCGAGGAACCACAGCATGTGGCAGCTGGATAGAGAGGCGATCATCGCCTCTTCCGGATCGACGCCGGTCGGATCGGACATCGGCACGGGCACGCTGGATGGCGCCGACGATCCCGGCACCACCGCCCCGCCGTCGAAGCTCCAGGAATGGGCGCGGCTGTAGCCTTTGTCCAGGAAGGGCTGGTCGCCGCGGTTCCAGACGACCTTGGCCTCATAGACGCCCATTACGCCCTCCAGAAGCCGACGATCTTCTTGACCTCGTCTACCACGGGATCGGCGACATCGGCGGCGCGTTCGGCGCCGGCCTTCAGCACGCGGTCGATCTCGGCCGGGTCGTCCATCAGGCGGCGCATCTCGGCCGTCACGGGCGCCAGCGACGACACCGCCAGGTCCGCCAGCGCCGGCTTGAAGGCGCCGAAGCCCTGGCCGCCGAACTGTGCGATCACCTGTTCGCGGGTCAGGCCCGCCAACGCCGCATAGATGGCGACCAGATTCTTGGCCTCGGGCCGTTCGTTCAGGCCCTCCAGGGTTTCCGGCAACGGCTCGGGATCGGTCTTGGCCTTCTTGATCTTGGAGGCGATCGTGTCGGCGTCGTCGGTCAGGTTGATGCGGCTGTTGTCGGACGGATCCGACTTGGACATCTTGGCCGCGCCGTCGCGCAGGGACATGACGCGGGTCGCCGGTCCCTGGATGATCGGCTCGGGTACGGGGAAGAAGCCGGGAACGCCGAAGTCGTTGTTGAACTTGGCGGCGATGTCGCGGGTCAGCTCCAGATGCTGCTTTTGGTCCTCGCCTACCGGCACTTCGGTGGCCTTGTACAGCAGGATGTCGGCCGCCTGGAGCACGGGATAGGTGTAGAGACCGACCGAGGATCGTTCCTTGTGCTTGCCCGACTTCTCCTTGAACTGGGTCATCCGGTCGAGCCAGCCGAGGCGGGCGACGCAGTTGAAAATCCAGGCCAGTTCCGCATGGGCGCGCACGGCCGACTGCGGGAAGATGATCGCCTTTTCCGGATCCAGGCCCGAGGCCAGATAGGCGGCGGCGATCTCGCGCGTCTGGGCGGTCAGTTTGGCCGGATCCTGCCACACGGTGATGGCGTGCATGTCGGCGACAAAGACATAGACCGGCGCGCCCTGGTCCTGCAGTTCCACGAACCGCTTGAGGGCGCCGAGGTAGTTGCCCAGGTGCAGCGCGCCTGAGGCCTGGATGCCGGACAGGATGCGGCGCGGGCCGTCATAGGTCGCAACGGCGGGGGTCTGGTCGGTCATGGGATCGGGTCTCGGAAGGTCGAAAGGCAGGCGTGGCGAGGCAGGCGGCGGTTCAGCCGCGCCATCGCAGGTCATGGATCAGGCCCGAGGTCGTCATGGCCTCGCGCTTATCGGTTCGCCGCCTGTCAGTCCAGACCGGAGACCGCGCCGCCGCCGGGCTCGCGCTTCAGCGTGGCCTTCAGTTCCGAGATGGTGACGGCCCGGAACGCCAGCAGGCAGAAGCCGTAAAGCCCGGCCCCGGCGGCGCAGACCACCAGGACGGCGATCTCCTTGGCCAGGAACAGGCGGCTAAGCTGCGGATAGAAGACGTCGGCGGCGAACAGCAGGGCGGCCATCATGGCGCTGGCGGCGATCACGCGGGCGATGCGCGACAAAAAGGCCGGCGACGGCCGCCAGCTGTTCTCGCGGATCAGGACCCCGCCCAAAAGGGCGACGTTGACCCAGGCCGAGGTGCTGGTGGCGATGGCCAGGCCCAGCACCCCGTCCCAACCTTGACGGCGGAACCAGAAGAACAGGGCCGAGCCCAGGATGACGGTGATGACCACGCTGGCCACGGCGAAGATCATCGGACGGCGCGTGTCCTGGCGCGCGAAGAAGGGCGGGGTCAGAACCTTGGCCAGGACGAAGGCCGGCACGCCCCAGGCGAACTGACGCAAAACGTCGGCGGTGCGGGCGGCGTCGGCCGAGGTGAAGGCGCCCCGCGTCACGGTCGCGTCGATGATGAAGAAGGGAATGACGAACAGGGCCAAGGCCGCCGGCAGGGTGAAGGCCATGGCCAGGTTGATGCCGTCATCAAGCGTCTTCTGTCCGCCCTCGTGATCGCCGTCGACGAACGCCTTGGTCAGGCGTGGCACCAAGGCCAGGCCGATGGCGACCCCCACCAGGCCCAGCGGCAGTTGATACAGCCGGTCGGCGTTATACAGCACCGAGCGCGCGCCCTCGTCCGAGCCGGTCAGGAACTGCGACACCAGAGAGTTGATCTGAAGCGCCCCGCCCGCCAGGGCGCCGGGCACGGCGAGCGCCAGGGTGTGACGCACGTTCGGCGTGATGCGCGGCAGGCCGATCTTCAGCCGAACGCCCAGACGCCGCACGCCCCACCACAGCAGACCGGCCTGGATAAGCCCAGACACCGTCACCGCCGCCGTCACCATCAGCAGCACTGTCTCCTGCGGGATCGGCAGGATCAGCGGCGGCATCAGGGCGGCCAGGGTGCACAGGTTCAGAAATACCGGCACGGCCGCCGACAGGGCGAACCGACCGCCCGTGTTCAGCACGCCCGACAGCAGCGAGGCCACGGTCATACAGGCCAGATAGGGCATGGCCAGTTGGGTCGCGATCACGGCGGCGCGCAGCACCTCGGGCTGACCCTGATACGCCGACAGCAGCCACGGCATGATCCACGGCATCACGACCTGCAGTAGGATGCAGAAGCCGGCGACGACCGCCAGCATGAAGCTGAGCGCCTCGGACGCCGTGACGGCGGCGGCTTCCTCGCCCTCGCGCGCCCGAACCCCGCCATAGACCGGTACGAAGGCCTGGGCGAAGGCGCCCTCGGCGAACAGGCGGCGGAACATGTTGGGCAGCATCAACGCCGTGGTGAAGGCGTCCATCATCGGCCCCTGGCCGAAGCGCGCCGCCAGCGCCATGTCGCGCACGAAGCCGAGAATTCGACTGCCCAGCGTCAGGGTCGACTGCACCAGGGTGTTTCGGGCGAGGCTCATGCGGACATTCGACAGGGCGCGGAGGAAGGTTGTCGCTTAGCGCGCTTGTTCGCCGGGCGATACGGGCTTTGCGCGCGGGCTGCGGCGGCCCAGGTCGGAGACGTCGCGCGCGCTGGCGCGCGCCGAGGCGACCTTGCGTCCGGCGGGCGCGGGCGCGCGGCTGTCCAGCACGGCCTCAAGCGCGGTGCGCAGTTCGGCGATCCGCTGTTCCGAGGTGATCTTCCGCCCTTTGCGATCCACGACGTAGAAACTGTCCACCGCCCGCTCGCCATAGCTGGCGACATGGGCGGAGCGGATGCTTAGGCCTTCGTCGTTGAACACGCGCGACAGGTCCGCCAGCAGCCCCGGCCGGTCGGCGCAGGACACCTCGACTACCGTAGCGACCTCGCTGGCGTGGTGATCGACCATGACCACGGGCCGGACTTCAAAGGCCGCCTTGCGCGCATTGCCGGTCGGATCGGGGGCCTGGCCGATGCGGCCCTCGCCCCGCGCGGCCTTTTCCAGCGCCTCGACCAAAGCCTTCAGGCGACGCGGCTCGGCCTGGCTATAGGGTAGGCCCGCGCCGTCCTGAACACGAAACACGTCCAGAACGACGCCGTCCTCGGTCGCCACGCGGGCGTCGGTCACGTCGGCCCCAAGCGCGGCCATGGTCTGGGCCAGATCGGCGAACAGGCCCGGCCGGTCGGCCGCTGCGATGGAGATTTCGGTGGTCTGCACCGTCAGCCCCCGCACCGGCGCGGTGGGCGCGCTCTCGGCCGCCGCGCCCGTCTCGCGCGCCCGCTGGACCAAGGCCGGGTGCGCCGCCAGCGGATCCTCGCGCGTCACGTCCTCACCCCGAAACAGGGCGGCGACCTGGTTGTAGAGGGTGCGCATCAGCTGACCCTTCCAGCCGTTCCACACCCCCGGCCCCACGGCCCGGATATCGGCGACGGTCAGGACCAGCAGCATCCGCAGCCGCTCGGGGTCGCCGACCAGTTCGGCGAAGGCGCGGATGGTCGCCGGGTCCGACAGGTCGCGCTTCTGGGCGTAGTCCGACAGCGCCAGATGGCTGCGCACCAGCCAGACGACCAGTTCGATCCGGCGCGGATCGACGCCCAGCCGCTCGCACGCCCGGCGCGCGGCGATGGCGCCGTCCTCCAGCTGCCCCCGCTCGCCGCCCTTGCCGACGTCGTGCAGCAGCATGCCCAGCATCAGGGCTTCCATGTCCGAGATCAGATGCACGATCTCGCTGGCCATCGGGTGGTCGGTCTTCAGCTTGCCGCGCGCGATGTCGTTGATGATGCCGATGGCCTGAAGCGTATGCTCGTCCACCGTATAGGCGTGGTACATGTTGAACTGGGTCTGGCCGACGATCCGCCCCCATTCGGGCAGGAACCGACCCAGCAGGCCCGTCTCGTTCATGATGGTCAGGACGCGGTACGGACGCTGCCCGTGCGCCAGAACGTCCAGAAACGCCCGCGTAGCCGCCGGATCGCGCCTAAGCCGCGGCGTCACCAGCGACAGCGACCGCGTCACCGCCGAAAAGGCGTCCGGATGCAGATCCAGGTCGTGCTTGTCGGCGCAGACGAACAGGGTCAGCAGCTTGACCGGATCGGCGGCGAAAACCTCCGGCCCCTCGACCGACAGACGCCCCTGATCGATCCAGAACCCCTCGACCTCAAGCTTGCGCCGGGGGGCGGGCCGGAACGGCGCCATCAGACGCGACAGGCCATGCGCCGTCTTTTGGTGGCGCGCCTCCAGCTTGGCCGACATGGCGCGGGTCAGGGCGCCGACGTCGCGGGCCACCAGAAAGTATCGCCGCATGAACCGCTCGACCGCCGGTTCGTCGCCGCGCCCGCGCCAGCCCATGCGCCGGGCGACCTCGGGCTGCATATCGAACGTCAGCTTTTCCTCGGGCCGGCCCGCGATCAGATGCAGATGTATGCGGACCCGCCACAGAAAGTCGAACGCCTCGTCCGACGTTCGTCGCTCGCGCGGGGTGAACAGCTCGTCCATCACCGTCGCGCCCAGCCGGCTTTCGGGCGCCAGAGACCGGGCGATCCAGTACAGGGTGTTCAGGTCGCGCAAGCCCCCCTTGCCGTCCTTGACGTTGGGTTCGACCTTGTAGCGGGTCGAGCCGGCCTTTTCGTGCCGGGCGGCCCGCTCCTCCAGCTTGGCGGCGATGAAGGGGCGCGGATCGGATTTCGATACCATGTCGCGAAACCGGCTGATCATCAGCAGGGCCAGCGCCTCGTCCCCCGCCAGCGGACGCGCCTCCAGCAGGGTTGTCCGCACTGTCATGTCGGTGCGCGACAGGCTCAGACACTCTTCGACCGAGCGCACCGCCGACCCGACCTTGGCCCCCAGGTCCCACAGCACATAGAGGACGAACTGGATGACCTCCTCGCCGCGCGGCGTCGCCTTGGACGATCTCAAAAACAGCAGGTCCAGATCGGAATGGGGCGCCAGAACGCCCCGGCCGTAACCCCCGACCGCGACCAGGGCCAACCTTTCGGCCTCGACAGGCGAGGTCGGCCACAGGGTCTGGGTCGCAACCCGCCACAGGCCGGCCAGCATCTCGTCGGCTGCGGCGGCGTAAAGACGCGCCACGTCGCGCCCCTTCATGCCCCCGTCCAGCTTGCGCTCAGCCCGCGCGCGGGCGGCGTCATAGGTCTCGCGCAAAACGACAGAGACCGCCGCGCGCGGGTCTTCCGCGCGGGCGGCCTCGTCAAGGCGGTCATCCAGACTGGGCGAGGCGTTCATGTCAGCCGTCTATAGGCCGCATCCCACCGCTCGTCAGTCAGGGATTGCTGACTACTCCGGGCGAACGCGTTTCTTGCGGAACGACGGGTTCAGCGTCTGCTTGCGCAGGCGGATGGACTTGGGCGTCACTTCAACCAGTTCATCGTCGTCGATATAGGCGATGGCCTGTTCCAGCGACATCTGGCGCGGCGGCGTCAGGCGAACGGCCTCGTCCTTGCCGGAGGCGCGGACGTTGGTCAGCTGCTTGCCCTTGATCGGGTTGACGTCCAGGTCGTCCCAGCGCGCGTTCTCGCCGATGATCATGCCCTGATAGGTCTTTTCGCCGGCGCCGACGAACATGATGCCGCGGTCTTCCAGGTTCCACAGGGCGAAGGCGGCGGTTTCACCGTCCGAGTTCGAGATCAGAACGCCCTTCAGACGACCGGCGATGGCGCCCTTGTGCGGCTCGTAGTGGCTGAACACGCGGTTCAGCACGCCCGAACCACGCGTGTCGGTCAGGAACTCGCCCTGATAGCCGATCAGCGAACGCGACGGCGCCTTCAGGCTGATGCGGGTCTTGCCGGCGCCCGACGGGCCCATGTCGGTCATTTCGGCCTTACGCGCCGACAGCTTCTCGATGACGATGCCCGAGAACTCGTCGTCGACGTCGATCATGACGTCTTCGATCGGCTCCAGCTTCTCGCCGTTCTCGCCGGTCTGGAACACCACGCGCGGACGCGAGATCGAGACCTCGAAGCCTTCGCGGCGCATGTTCTCGATCAGAACGCCCAGCTGCAGTTCGCCACGGCCGGCGACTTCATAGGCGTCGCCGCCTTCGGTCGTAGTCACGCGGATGGCGACGTTGGCCTCAGCCTCCTTCAGAAGGCGATCACGGATGACGCGCGACTGGACCTTGTCGCCTTCGCGACCGGCCAGGGGGCTGTCGTTGACCGAGACGGTCATGGAGATGGTGGGCGGATCGATCGGCTGGGCGGGCAGAGGCTCGGTGACTTCCATGGCGCACAGGGTGTCGGCCACGGTCGCCTTGGACATGCCGGCGATGGCGACGATGTCGCCCGCTTCCGAACCCTCGTCCAGGGCCTGACGCTTCAGGCCGCGGAAGGCCAGCACCTTGGTGATGCGGCCGCGTTCGATTTCCTTACCTTCACGGTCCAGGGCATGGATCGCCATGCCGGGAACGGCCTTGCCGCTCTCGATGCGGCCGGTCAGCAGACGCCCCAGGAACGGATCGCTTTCGATCAGCACGTCCAGCATGCGGAAGGGCTTGTCGCGGTTGGCCTGGACGGCGGGCGGCGGGACGTGATCGACGATCAGGTCGAACAGCGGAGCCAGATTGTCATTCGGCTGGTTCAGGTCCAGCGTCGCCCAGCCGTTGCGGCCCGAGGCGTAGATGTGCGGGAAGTCCAGCTGCTCGTCCGTCGCGCCGATGGCGGCGAACAGGTCGAAGGTCTCGTTGTGGACGCGGTCCGGATCGGCGTGGGCGCGGTCGACCTTGTTGATGCACAGGATCGGGCGCAGGCCCATCTTCAGCGCCTTGGTCAGCACGAACTTGGTCTGGGGCATGACGCCCTCTTCGGCGTCGACCAGGATGACGCAGCCGTCCACCATGCCCAGGATGCGCTCGACCTCGCCGCCGAAGTCGGCGTGGCCGGGGGTGTCGATGATGTTGATGCGGGTTTCACCGGCCTTGCCGTTCCAGAGCACCGACGTGCACTTGGCCAGGATGGTGATGCCGCGCTCTTTTTCCTGGTCGTTGGAGTCCATCGCGCGCTCGGTCTGCGCCTCGTTGGCTCGGAAGACGCCGGACTGGGCGAGCAGTTGGTCCACCAGGGTCGTCTTGCCGTGGTCGACGTGGGCGATGATGGCGACGTTGCGCAGGTTCATTTGAGTATCGCGAAAAGGCGCGGCCGGCATACGGGCGGCCGCTGGTCATGAAAAGGCATGCGGGAGGCGCGCGCCTCTTACAGGCATGTGGACAGAAAGACCAGAGCGGGCGTTCGCCGCGCTGATCGCCGCCTTACCGATATTTCATCCCCGACGCCGCATCTGACGCCGCCGACGGACGCCTCCTTCCCACGACGGGCCTGACGCAGGCCCATTCCGATGGGAGATGACGATGGGTTTGATGATCGCAGCCGCGCTTGCCGCCGCCTTGGGCACCGGCCAGGCGCCGGACATGCATGTGAACGCCGAGGGACTGAATATGGCCCGACCTGGCGAGGCGATGATCCTGGCCGGTCGCATCCGCGCCGCCAGCCGCGACTGGTGCGCCGTCCATCGCGCGATCCTGACGCCCGACAGCCTTGGCGACGCCAGCGTCTGCGAGCGTGAAATGAGGCGTCGGGCCTATGTCGCTCTGCCCCGTCCTCAACGCACGCATTTCGTGCGCGCGGGCGGACAGACCGCGCTCAATCGGCGCTAGAGCGGCCGGAGCATATAGCGGGCGTCGGCGCCGTAGCTAGCCAGTTTGGCCGCCATGGCCTCGGCGGGCTGCTCGACGAAACCGTGTCGCGACCAGAACCCGACGGCGTCATTGACGGCGACCAGGGCGATGGCGGGCCATCCGTCTTCCGTCGCCTGTTCGGCCAGTCGCTCGACGATGGCGCCGGTCACGCCCCCGCCCCGCGCCTCGGGGTGCAGGGCCAGATCGTGCAGATAGATCAGGTCCGGCTGGGCCGGCAGGCCCTCGATCACCGTGTTCAGCGGCGGCGCGCTCTCGGCCTTCCACGGATAGGCGATCAGATAGCCGCGCGCCGGTTCGTCACCGTCCGCCAGAACGAAACATCCGCGCGGATACAGCGCCAGGCGGTTCTCGAAACAGGCCCGGTCCTCGAAATGATCGGGAAACGACAGCCGCGCCACCCCCGTCACCGCCTCGATGTCGTCGGGCCGCATGGGCCGCCATTGCAGGGTCATCAGTTCACCTTGGACGGGTCTGGCGGCGCGTCAGGCAGGGCGGAGACCGGAACACCGTCGTCCTTCAGCTTCTTCACCTCGGCGGGCGTGGCCTCGCCATAGATTTCGCGCTTCTCGGATCGGCCCTCGTGGATGTCGCGCGCCTCGCGGGCGAAGGTGTCGCCGACGTAGTCGAAGTTGGCCTCGACATGGGCGCGAACCTCGCGGGCGGCGGCCATCATCATTGTCTGCATCTTGGCGGCGACGTCAGAGGCGGGATCGGCCTTGCGGGCGCCGCTGACGGCCGGAGCCATGATCGCCTTGTCGACCGCGTGCGAACCGCAGAACGGGCATTCCACCAGCCCCCGCGCCGCCTGATCGTCATAGTCGGTCGAGGAGCCGAACCAGGCTTCGAAGGCGTGGGCCTGGTCGCATTTCAGGGCGTAGCGGATCATGGGGCGTCAGGTGGCGGGCAGGAAATCGCGATCGTGGGTCAGGCTGGGCACGGCGGCGCGCGCCCTGGCCACGGCTTCCATGTCCAGTTTCGCACGCATGATGGAAGGTTCGTCATGATCCGCCTTGGCGATGATCTCGCCCCAAGGGCCGACGACGGTGGATCGCCCCCAGGTGCGACGGCCGTCCTCGTGCAATCCGCCCTGCGCCGGGGCCAAGACGAAGGCGCCCGTCTCGATAGCGCGGGCGCGTAGCAGGGTTTCCCAATGCGCCTCTCCGGTCGGGGCGGTGAAGGCGGCCGGCACGGTGATCATCGACGCCCCGGCCTTGGCCAGCTGGCGATGCAGATGGGGAAAGCGGATGTCGTAGCAGATGGTCAGGCCCAGCCGGCCCCAGGGCGTGTCCGCCACCGACGCCCCGTCGCCTGGCCTCACCGTCGCGCTTTCGCGATAGGTTTCGCCATTGGGCAGGTTCACGTCGAAGACATGCAGCTTGTCGTATCGGGCCACGATCCCGCCCGACCCATCGATCAGCAGCGACCGATTGGCGGCGCGGCCGTCTCCCGCCTGGCCCGACCGGACGATGGCCGAACCGATCAGCAGCCAGACGCCCAGTTCCGCCGCCAGACGACGCAGGCCCAGCACGGCGACGTCCTGGTCCTCGGTCGTGATCGCCGCATCGCGCCGGTCTCGGCGCTGCTCCAGGACATTGGTCCCCTCGGGCGTCAGGATGAACTTCGCTCCGCCAGACGCCGCCTCGCGGATCAGCGGCTCGACATGCGCCAGAGCCGCTCGCGCCGTCGCCGGCGTGCGCGTCTGTATCAGGGCGATGTCGAGCCCGCTGCTCATGGATCAAGCGGCCAGAAGTCCGTCCAGCTTGCCGTCGCGATCCAGCGCGTGGATGTCGTCGGAACCGCCGACGTGCTGACCGTCGATGAAGATTTGCGGGAAGGTCATGCGGCCGCCCGACTTCTCGACCATCTCGGCCTTCTTGTCGGGATCGTTGGAGGCGACGATCTCCGTATAGTCCACGCCCTTTTTCTTCAGCAGCGACATGGCGCTGAAGCAGTAGGGGCAGCCAGGCTTGGTGTAGATGACGACGTCGGCCAAGTTCAGATCTCCAATATAAAATCCAGCGCCTCAAGCCGCGAGCCGCCGCGCGGCGAACGATAGGGCACCCTTCACATAGTCAGTTCACGGGCGTTTCGCACCCGCGCGATGACGGCGAGATCCACGGCGCGCGCTCCGGCGTCGATCAGGGCGCGCGCGCAGGCCTCTCCGGTCGCGCCCGTGGTCAACACATCGTCGATCAGAAGGATGCGTCGTCCCCGGATCCGACGCCGGCCCGCCTCGGTCACAGCGAAGGCCTTCTTGACGTTCACCCGCCGCCCGCGCTGGCTCTTGCCGCCCTGGCTGGTCGTGTGGGTCGTGCGGACCAGGGCGTCGGGCAAATAGTCGCGGCCGGCGTGCCGGGCCAGCGGCCGGGCGATTTCGGCCGCCTGATTGAACCGTCGCGACAACAGGCGAAAACGATGCAGCGGCACGGGAAGGACCACGTCCGCGTCTTCGACCAGATCGGCGGCGGCGCGTTCGATCCAGCGCGCGAACAGCGGAGCGAACTGCTGCTGGTCCCCGTGCTTGAACCTCAGGATCAGGCTGCGCGACGCCTCATCATACAGGCAGGCCGCCCGCGCCCTCTCGAAGGCGTAGGGTTTGGCGATACAGGCGGCGCAGCGATCCTCGGCGAAGGCGCCGCCGTCAAAGTCGAAGGCCGCCCCGCAACCGTCGCAGACCGGCGCCTCCAGAAATCTGATCAGGCTCCAGGCGTCGGGCGTCAGACCGGCCGCAGCCGTCGCCTCTCGGCTGTCGTGCGCCATCGGCGGCAGGATCAGGTCGGCCAGTCCCCGCCCCGCTCCGCGCAAGTGACGCCCCGCCCCTTCCCAGGCGCGTCGCCAGCCCCCATCCTGTGCGTCCATGACCGCCCTCCAATCCCCTTCCGACGGCCCCCCTCGCATCTTCGACGCCGTTCGACGTCAGGCGCGGCTGGCGCGGTCCGCCGCCCAGTTCCCCCAGGCCGACTTCCTGCACGCCCGCGCCGCCGCCAACGCCGCCGAAAGCTTGGAAGCCATATTGCGCGATTTTCCCGTTACGGTCGATCTGTCCGCCCATCCAGGCGTGTTCGATGCGGCGGTCCGGTCCAGCGACGCCGCTGGACGGGTCGGCCCCGTCCAGACGCCCGTCTCTCTGGCCCAACGCGCAGCGCCGGGGGCGGAGGCGTTGCCGCTGGCCGACGCCTCGACCGATCTGATCGTCTCCCTTTTGACCCTTCACTGGGCCAACGACCTGCCCGGCGCCCTGGCCCAAATCCGGCGCGCGTTGAAACCGGACGGCCTGTTCATCGGCACGCTGTTCGGCGCGGGCACGCTGAAAGAGCTTCGCGCCGTCCTGACCGAGGTCGAACTGCAGGAGCGCGGCGGCGCCCAGGCGCGGGTTTCGCCCTTCGCTGACGGCTATGACGGGGCGGCCCTCTTGCAACGCGCCGGGTTCGCCCTGCCGGTATCGGACGTGGACCGCTTCACTGTCCGCTACGCCGACCTGTTCGCCCTGATCCGCGACCTGCGCGCCATGGGCGAGACCAATGTGCTGCACGGACCCGTTCGGCCGCTGAGCCGCCGCATCGTGGCGCGCGCCGCCGCCCTCTATGCCGAGCGCTACGGTCTCGACGACGGCCGCATTCCTGCGACATTCGAGATCATCCATCTGGCCGGCTGGAAGCCGCACGACAGCCAGCAGAAGCCTCTGCCGCGCGGCTCGGCCAAGACGCGGCTGGCCGATGCGCTGGGCGTCAAGGAAATGACGGGCGAAGAGCCGGACTAGCTGATTGCGGCCTGTATGGCGGCGCTCAGCTTATTCACCGTCGCGGCCAGGCCGCCGTTCTGGCTGTTCGCCAAGGCGCTGATCGAGGTCACGATCGCCAGGAAGATCAGGGCGCAGAGCAGCCCGTATTCGATGGCTGTGGCCCCGCTCTCATTGCGCAGGAACCGGCCGATAAGACGTCGCATGGCCGGCCTCCCTGGTCGGCGGTGGTCAGAGCAGGTCGCGCAACCAGGCGACCAGAGGTTCGTCCGCCGGGGGCATGGGATAGTCCGAAAGTTTGCTCGGCTTCACCCAGGCCAGGCCGTCGTGTTCACGCGCCGTGACCACGCCGTCCCACCGTCGGCACAGATACAATGGCATCAACAGGTGAAACGAATCGTAAGCGTGACTGGCGAAAACGAACGGCGACAGACAGTTTTCGCTGACGTCGATGCCCAGCTCTTCCTTCAGCTCGCGGATCAGGGCCTGTTCAGGCCGCTCTCCGGGCTCGACCTTGCCGCCCGGAAACTCCCACAGACCGGCCAGCTTCTTGCCCTCGGGACGCTTGGCGATCAGAACCCGCCCATCCACGTCAATCAGGGCGACGGCGACGACCAGGACGGTGGGAAGCGACGCAGCGGTCACGAGCGATAGTCGCCGTTGATCTCGATGTAGCCCTTGGTCAGATCGCAGGTCCACACGGTCGCCGACGCCCGGCCCGAACCCACGTCGACGGTGATGTCGATCTCGGGGTTCTTCATATAGGCGGTCATCTTGGCCTCGTCGTAGGTCGGGGACGGGGCGCCGTCGACGGCGGCCTGGTGCGGACCGAACTTAATGGCCAGGCGGTCGCGGTCGACCGGCTCCTCGGTCTTGCCCACCGCCATGACGACCCGGCCCCAGTTGGCGTCCTGACCGGCGATCGCGGTCTTGACCAGCGGGCTGTCGGCGATGGACTTGGCCAGCTTGCGGGCCGAGGCGGGCGAGGCGGCCCCGTCTACCGTCACCTTGACGAACTTGGTCGCGCCTTCGCCGTCGCGCACTAGCTGGTGCGCCAGGTCCAACATGACCTTGTCCAAGGCGGCCGAGAAACTCTTCAGCCGGCGATCCCCGACCCGCCCGATGCGCGGCGCGCCCGAGGTGCCGGTGGCGAACAGCAGGGCCGTGTCGTTGGTCGAGGTGTCGCCATCCACCGTCACGCTGTTGAAGGTGGTGCGTACATGCAGGCCCAGCAGAGCCTGCAGCACGTTCGGATGGATGTCCGCATCGGTGACGATGAAGGCCAGCATGGTCGCCATGTCCGGCGCGATCATCCCCGATCCCTTGGCGATGCCGGCGATCCGGACCCTGTAGCCCTCGATCTCGGCCTCGGCGTAAGAGCCCTTGGGGAAGGTGTCGGTGGTCATGATGCCGCGACCGGCCCGGGTCCAGGCGTCCGCCTCCAGTCCGTTCTCGATCTCGGGCAGTTTGGCGACGATCTTCTTGTCGTCCAGCACCACCCCGATCACCCCGGTCGAGGCCAGCATGACGTCGCGCTGACGACAGCCGAACCGTTTGGCGACCTCAGAGGCCGTGCGCCGCGCCGCGTCCGCGCCGGCCTTACCGGTGAAGGCGTTGGCGCATCCGGCGTTGATCACCAGGGCGCGCACATCCTTGCCGCCCTCGGCCCCGGCCAGATGCTTCTTGCACCAGTCCACGGGCGCCGAGCCGATCTTGTGGCGGGTGAAGACCCCGGCGCAGCTGGTCCCACGCGCGAACCGGAACACCACCAGATCGTCGCGTTCATGCTTGTAGAAGCCGGCGCGCGCGGTCGCGATCTCGACCCCGCCGATCGGCGGAATGGTCGGGAACTGCACGGCCAGGGGCGAGATGGCCAGACCCGGCTTGCCGGCGGCGGCCGGCGCAGGCGCAGCGGCCGGGGCGGCATCCGATCCCGGCGTGCGGGTGGCGCGCTTTAGCGCCGTAGCGAACGGGTCCAGCGCCTTTTCGAACGCATGCTCGATCTTCTGGCCGGTCGTGGAGGGAGGCTTGGTCATGTCAGGCGCCCGGAGGAGCGGAAGGAGCAGGCGATGCGGGCGGCGTCTGCGCGGGCAGGCGGACATCCACCTTGGCCTTGCCGCGCAGTTGTTCCAGCAATTGTCGCACGCCCTCATAGGTCAGATAGCGCACGATCTGCGGTCGGGCCTGTTCCAGCGTCGGCGGGTTTTCCTTGCGCCGGTCTTCAACCCTCAGAACGGCCCAGCCGCCCTCGGTCTGGAAAGGCCCGACGGTCGATCCGGCCGGCTTGTCGCGCAGGGCGTCGGCATAGGCTTGGGGCATCACATCCAGCGTCGAATAGCCCAGATCCCCGCCGGAAAACCGCGTCGCCTCGTCGATCGACCGCTCCGCCGCCACCGCCTCGAAGCCAGCGCCCTGGCCCAGAATGCCGATCACGGCGTCCGCCTCGGGCTTGGTGCGCGACAGGATCAGCCGCACGCGGATTTCTTCCGAGGTCTTCGCCAGCCGCAGCTGCTCATTATAAAGGGTCTGCACCGCCTGGTCCGAGACGGCCTTGTTGACCACGCTCTCGACCAACATGTCGCCCAGGATGCGTTCGCGCGTCGCTTCCAGACGCCGCTGCGCCAGAGGTGAAGAGTCCAGCCGCCGCCGCTGCGCCTCTCCGGCCAGCAGCTTTTGGTCGATCACCTCGTCCAGCACCCGGCGGAAGAGATCCGACGTCGTATCCAGCGCCTCGTCCTCGCCGATCAGGCCTTGCGCCACCGCCTCGCGCTTCACGTCCGAAGCCCAGATGGTCTCGTCCTGGACCGTGGCCACGACCTGGTCCCCCTGTTCGGGCGGCCGGTTGTCGCCGCCGCGCGAACAGGCGGCGGTCAAAAGCGCCGCCGTCAGCAAGGCCGCCGTCAGGATGCGTGAAGATCGCCGGAAGGGGGTCAAGGGGGCGCTCCGTCGAAGGCGGCCGAAAGCCCCTCGCGTTGACAGGGGTTAGGCCGGTGCTTAAGTCCCGCCTGCGCCCAAGTCGAGGGGTTTTGATCGTCTGCGCGGCCCTTCGCGCGCGCCTGATGCGGCGCTCCGGGGCTGCGGTCGGTCAGGGCCTCTCTCACGGCGTCCGTATCGCCGCCCCTCACGGGATTTCAGAGCCGCTCAGCTCGCAGACGCTCGACCGCTTACCGGATCCAATATGCTCGGCTTCGCCAAGAAACTTTTCGGCTCTTCCAACGACCGCAAGGTCAAGGCCTTCCAGGACCACGCCCAGCGCATCAATGCGCTGGAGCCCAAGTTCGCCGCCCTGTCCGACGACGAACTGCGGATGATGACCGACGCCTTCCGCGATCGGCTGGCGAACGGCGAGACCCTGGACAAGATCCTGCCCGAAGCCTTTGCGGTCGTGCGCGAAGCCTCCAAGCGCGTGCTGGGCCAGCGTCAGTACGACGTTCAGCTGGCCGGCGGCATGATCCTGCATGAAGGCGGCATCGCCGAAATGCGGACCGGCGAAGGCAAGACCCTGGTCGCCGTGGCGCCGGTCTATCTGAACGCTCTGCCCGGCAAGGGCGTGCACGTCATCACCGTCAACGACTACCTGGCCCGCCGCGACGCCGAGACGATGGGCAAGGTCTATCGCTTCCTCGGTCTTGAGGTCGGCGTCATCGTCAACGGCCTCAGCCAGGGCCAGCGCCAGCAGGCCTACAACGCCGACGTCACCTACGGCACCAACAACGAGTTCGGCTTCGACTATCTGCGCGACAACCTGGTCTATGACCGGCGCGAGATGGTGCAGCGTCCGCACAACTTCGCCATCGTCGACGAGGTCGACTCCATCCTGATCGACGAGGCGCGCACGCCTCTGATCATCTCAGGCCCGACCGAGGACCGTTCGGATCTCTACAAAATCCTCGACGGCCTGATTAAAGATCTGATCAAGGACAAGGACACCTTCGAGCTCGACGAGAAGCAGAAGCAGGTCCTGCTGACCGAGCTGGGCTCCGAGCGGATGGAAGAGGCCCTGGAGGCCGGCGGTCACTTCGCCGCCGACACCACCGGCCTGTACGACGCCGCCAACATCAGCCTGGTTCACCACGCCAACCAGGCCCTGCGCGCCAACACCCTGTATCAGCGTGACAAGGACTATATCATCAAGGGCGGCGAGATCGTCCTGATCGACGAGTTCACCGGCCGCATGATGACTGGCCGCCGCCTGTCCGAAGGCCTGCACCAGGCCATTGAGGCCAAGGAAGACGTCAAGATCCAGCCCGAGAACCAGACCTTGGCCTCGGTGACGATCCAGAACTACTTCCGCCTGTACGAAAAGCTGTCGGGCATGACCGGCACGGCCGCGACCGAAGCCCAGGAATTCGGCGACATCTACAAAATGGACGTGCTGGAAGTGCCGACCAACCGGCCGATCCAGCGCAAGGACTATGACGACGAGGTTTATCGGACCCATGCCGAGAAGAACCAGGCCATCGCGCGCCAGATCGCCGAATGCCACCTCGCCGGTCAGCCGATCCTGGTCGGCACCGTATCGATCGAGCGTTCGGAACAGCTGTCGGACCTGCTGAGCCGCTTCGAATACAAGGTCGAGACCTCGCGCACGCTGAAGCCGGAATATGCGGGCAAGGCCAAGGAAGCCGAGAAGATCGGTGACGCCGCCTATGACATCACCTACGAGACTAAGCTGCGCGGCATTCCGCACAGCGTCCTGAACGCGCGCCAGCACGAGCAGGAAGCCTACATCGTCGCCGACGCCGGCCTGCCGGGCGTGGTGACCATCGCCACCAACATGGCGGGCCGCGGCACCGACATTCAGCTCGGGGGCAACCTCGAGATGAAGATGCAGAAGTGGCTGCTGGAACAGCGCAACACGGCCGTCGAGGTCACGCCGGAAATGGAAACGGCCAAGGAGGCCGAGTTCAAGGCCGAGATCGCCGTCCAGAAGAAGATCGCGCTGGAGGCGGGCGGCCTGTTCGTCCTGGGCACCGAGCGCCACGAGAGCCGCCGCATCGACAACCAGCTGCGCGGCCGCACCGGCCGTCAGGGCGACCCCGGCACCTCGAAATTCTACCTGTCGTGCGAGGACGACCTGCTGCGCATCTTCGCCGGCGACCGCCTCGACTCGATCATGAAGACCTTCGGCGTGGCTGAGGGCGAGGCCATCACCCACCCTTGGCTGAACCGCGCCATCGAGACCGCCCAGAAGCGCGTCGAGACCCGCAACTACGACATCCGCAAGAACCTGCTGAAATACGACGATGTCGTGAACGACCAGCGCAAGGCCGTGTTCGAACAGCGTCAGGAGTTCATGGACTCCGAGGATCTGTCGGAACTGGTCGGCGACTTCCGCCGCGATGTCGTGTCGGACCTGGTCGAACGCTATATGCCGCCCAAGGCCTATGCCGAGCAGTGGGACATCGACGGCCTGGACGAAAAGGTCCGCTCGACCCTGGGGCTTGAACTGCCGCTGCACGACTGGGCCGCCGAGGAAGGCGTGTCGAACGAGGAGATCGAGGAGCGGCTGCTGGCCGCCGCCGACGCTCGCGCCGCCGAACGTCTGGAACAGATCGGCGCCGACCAGACTCGCGGTCTGGAAAAGCAGTTCATGTTGCAGATGATCGACATGCAGTGGCGCGAGCACCTGGTCCATCTGGACCACCTGCGCGGCGTCATCGGCCTGCGCGGCTATGGCCAGCGCGACCCGCTGAACGAATACAAGACCGAAGCCTTCTCGCTGTTCGAGAACCTGCTCTACGACCTGCGCCACAACGTCACCCGCTGGCTGATGACGGTCGAGTTCCGCTTCCAGGCTCCGCCCGAATTGCCCGAGTTCCAGGAAATCCACCTGAACCCCGGCACCGGCGAGAACGAGATGGCCAATCCGTCGGCCCAGAACCCCGAAGGCACGCTGATCGGCGACGACCGCTCCAAACTGCCGATCGAGGCCCTGCCGCCCGGCTGGGAAATGACCGGCCGCAACTCCCCCTGCCCCTGCGGCTCGGGCCGCAAGTTCAAACACTGCCACGGCGCGCTGGTTTAAGAGGCGCGCTACCCGGGGCGCTATCGCTCGCCGCGTGGCGGCTCGCTGCTTGAGCGCTGGGTGAGATGTCCTAAAGAAGAGGGATGACCTACAAGTCCCTCTTCTCCCGCGCCCTGTCAGCGGCGCCCGGTCGGCTGCATTTCGCCGCGCACAGCCATCACCTGTGGCCCGACGCCAGTTTCGAGGCGCAGCAGCAGACCTGGCTCGACGCCAACCTGCATGCCGACCACAAGTGGGATCTCGTCTTCGGTCAGGTGATCCCCGAGGCCCAGGCCCATGTCGCGGCCGAGCTGGCACTGCCCTCGCCCGACAGTATCGTCTTTTCGTCCAACACCCACGACTTCCTGCTGCGTCTGTTTTCGGGCGTTGAGACCAAGCCGGTCCGCATTCTGGCGACCGACGGCGAATTTCACTCCTTCCGTCGTCAGGCCGAACGGTGGGAAGAGGTCGGGGCGGCGGTGGTCACGCGCGTTCCGCTCGCGCCCTTCGACACCTTCGCCGACCGCTTCGTCGCCGAGGCGTCCAGGGGCGGTTACGACTGGATCGTGGTCAGCCAGGTGTTCTTCCGCACCGGGGGCCTGTTCGACCGGATCGAGGAGCTTGCCCCCCTGGCGAGACCCGAAGGGCCTTGGGTGCTGATCGACGGCTATCACGGCTTCATGGCCACCCCGACCGACCTGTCGGCGGTGGCGGACCGGGTCTTCTATGTCTCCGGCGGCTACAAATACGCCATGTCGGGCGAGGGTGTCTGCTTCCTGCACGCCCCGCCCGGCTTCTGCCCGCGTCCTGTCGTCACCGGCTGGTTCGCGGAGTTCGGCGACCTGTCGGGTCCGCCCGGCGGCGTTCAGTATCGCAGCGACGGCGGTCGCTTCTGGGGCGCGACCTTCGACTGCACGCCGCTGTATCGCTTCAACGCCGTGCGCCGAATGCTGGATCAGCAGGGGCTCGACACCGCCGCCATCGCGGCCCATGCGCGCGATCTGGCGACCAAGTTCCAGCAGGCCGTTCAGGGTGGACAGGCCGGGGTCTTGTCGCAAGCCGAAATCCTCAATCCGGTCGAGGGCGAGGCGTTGCGCGCCCGTTTCCTCGCCCTGCGTCATCCCGACGCCCAGGCTTGGTGCGCGGGTCTGCGGGCGGCGAACATCGTCACCGATGTGCGCGACGACGTCATCCGCTTCGGATTCGGCCTGTATCAGGACGCCGAGGACGTCGATCGCCTGATCGCGGCTTGCCGATCCCTCTGATCAGTAGAAGGTCGTGTCGTCCTGCTTGCTGGGCGCCGGTGCCGTGCGCGGCGGCGTCGTCGGACGGTTTGATGCGGGCGGGGTCGCCGGGCGGGCTTCAGGCGAGGGCGGCGTCTGCGTGGTCCCGCCGGTCGGCGCATTGACCGGAGGGATCGCTGGCAGATCCGGATAGGGCATGGCCGAGGGGCGGGCGTCCTGCGCCGGCGCCGCTTCATCGGGCGCGATTGGTCCCGTGTCGGACTGCCCCAACCGGTCGGGCGCGCCGACATCGTCGCGGATGAAGGCCCAGGCCTGCCGATCCGAGCAGCCGCAGGCCTTGAGGAAGCCCTGCTTGTCCCGCCACAGGATCAGCGGATAGCTGATGTCGACGCCGGACTCCTTCAGCAGCTGGCTGAGCCGTTCGTTGAAGCGGCGGCCGGCCTCGACCACGGCGGTGCGCGCCAGATTGCCGTCCGCCTGCGGCACGCCGGCGGCGGTCCAGCTGTTCGACGGCGTCGCCATCCAGCGCTGATAAAGCGGCCAGTCGCGCGTCAGCCACAGCTCCGCGACCTTCGCCCGCTCCGCCGCCGTCGATTGCGCCGCACCCTCCAGATCGGGGCGGGCGAACAGGATGTAGCGCGTCTCGATCCCCGCCGCCTTCAGCTTGGGCGCCTCGTCGCGCGCGTAACGCAGGGCCGAGGCGCTGTCGCGATAGGTGACGATATACAGGGCCTGCCCCCCGCTGCCGTCCGACACCCAGGACGCCTCGTCCAGCAGTTGCTGCACTTCGGCCTGATTGCGGCTGATGGTGACCGGCTGGAACCGCGAATAGAAGTTCCAATAGGCCCAGTATCCGGCGCCGGCGAGCAGCAGGCCGACCACGGCCGCCACGATCGAACCCATCAAAAAGCGACGCATGTAATCGGGTGCTCCAGCTTCACCGTTGACCCATCCTAACGCATAGCATCGGAATCCGTTGTCGCCCGCATTCGCCGACGTCTTCATCGCCTCTCAGAGGCGCCAAAATGTCGCGAAAGATTCCGGCCGATCCGCTCTTGAACGGCGCAGGGGGCTTCCCATTTTCGATTTCGACGCTGCGGGACACTCCCCCTCCGAACCGCAGCGAAGCGAAGCCGGCGCCCTCCCCTCCCCTCCAGGCGCCGCTCGCGCAGGCCGCCGGACTCCCCCAGTCCGGCGGCTTTCTGCTTTGTGGCGCTGCACAATAATTCCAACCTGATCACTGATCATTACAATGAACGGTCGCCAGGGGCTTCCCGAGCGACCGGACCTGGCCTAGTCAGCGGGGGTGGCGCCCCGTCGCGCCGCATCCCTTGCGGCCCTGCCGCGTCGTTCGAGACTGCTCGTCCATGACCGCCCACGATCTGCGCCAACCCGTTCAGCCGATCACCAAGGCCGCGCTGGAGGCGGCCTTCGCCAAGATCGTGGGGACCGGGCCCGGCGCAGTCGAACAGACCTATCTGACCCAGGCGCACGAAGACTATTCCGCCGATGAGACGCCTGAGCTGAGCGGCGAGGATCTGGCCGCCCTGCTCGCCGCCTCCTGGACCGCCGCCAAGTCCTATCCGACCGACGCGGCCGCTCCCGCCATCACCGTCGGCCCGCTGCACGGCGCATCGGACAAGGTGCTGGATTACGATCTGGTGCGCATCGTCCAGTCCGACGCTCCCTTCCTGGTCGACAGCGTCATGGGCGCCCTGGCCGAGGCCGCCGTGTCCGTGCGCGCCCTGTTCCACCCGGTGGTCGAGCTCGACGGCCGCCGCCTGTCGATCATCATGCTGGTCATCGACAGCGTGCCTCAAGAGCGCCGCGACGCTTTGGGCGAAGGCCTGGCCCAGAGCCTGTCGGACGTTCACGCCGCCGTCGCCGATCATGACGCCATGACGTCTCTGATGCGCCAGGCCGTGCAGCGTCTGGAAGAGACCCCGCCCCCGGTCGATCCCGCCGTCCTGGCCGAGAACATCGCCTTCCTGAAATGGCTGAAGAGCGACCATTTCGTCTTCCTGGGCGCGCGCGACTACGACTATCCGCTGAACGCCGACGGCGACTATGAGGCCGAGGCGCCGCTGGGCCTGTCCACCGACGGCCTGGGCATTCTGGCCGATCCCGAGCGCACGGTGCTGCGTCGCGCATCGGAACCCGCCGTCCTGACGCGCCAGATGCGCCGCCAGCTGGATCTCAGCGAACCGGTGACGGTGGCCAAGGCCAACGCCCGCTCGCGCGTCCACCGCCGCGCCTACATGGACTATGTCGGGGTCAAACGTTACGGCCCGGACGGCAAGGCGACGGGCGAGACCCGTTTCGTCGGCCTGTTCACGTCGGAAGCCTACGACCAGCTCGCGACCGAGGTGCCGCTGCTGCGTCGCAAGGTGGCCAACGCCCTGGCCCGCGCCGACAAGGCTCCTGGCAGCCACAACGAAAAACGCCTCAAGAACATCCTTGAGAATTATCCGCGCGACGAGCTGTTCCAGGTCAGCGAGGACGAGCTGCTGTCCATCGCCCTGGGCATCCTTCACCTCTACGACCGGCCGCGCATCCGCCTGTTCTCGCGCCAGGATCCGTTCGACCGCTTCGTCTCGGTTCTGTGCTTCATCCCGCGCGAGAAGTTCGATTCCGCCGTGCGCGAACGCATCGGCCAGATCGTCGCCCGCGCCTGGGGCGGCCGCATCTCGGCCTGGTATCCGCAACTGTCGGACGCGCCCCTGGTGCGCATCCATTACATCATCGGCGTGGAGCCCGGCGCCCACCCGATTCCGGACGCCGCCCAACTGGAAGCCGACGTCGCCGAGGCCGGTCGCGGCTGGGTCGATCGTTTCGAAGGCGCTCTGCGTCGCTCGGGCGTCGAGGAAGTCGCCGTCGGGCCGCTGAGCGCCCAATGGGCCCGCGCCTTCGGCGCCGCCTATCGCGATCGCTACGACGCCGATGAGGCCGCGACCGACCTGCAATACGTAAACCGGCTGAACGAGACCGGTCTGCCCGGCGAGGGCAAGGCCGTCGCCGTGCGCGCCTTCCGCACGCCGGACGACAGCCGCCTGCAGTTCCGCTTCAAACTCTATCGTCGCGGCCCCGCCGTTCCCCTGTCCGACGTCCTGCCGATCCTGGCCGACATGGGCCTGAAGACGCTGGAGGAATACGGCTATCCGATCCGTCCGATGGGCGAGGAGGAGATCCACGTCCACGAGTTCCTGATGGAGGATCCGCGTGGCGAGGCGCTGGTCTTCGACGATGTGAAGGGCCCGTTCGAGGACGCCTTCGCCGCTGTCTGGACCGGCCGCAACGAAAGCGACGGCTTCAACCGTCTGGTGATCGAACTGGGCGTGGAATGGCGCGACGCCGCCCTGATCCGCACCCTGGCCCACTATCGCCAGCAGACGGGTCTCGACCCCTCCCAAACGGTGCAGGAAGAGGCCCTGCGCGAATACCCCGACGTGGCGCGCGCCCTGCTGTCGCTGTTCAAGGCCAAGTTCGCGCCCGAAGGGGGCTCGGCTGACGACCGTGCGCTGGCTGTCGCCGAGCTGGACGCTAAGATCGTCACCCTGTTGCAGGACGTGAAGAGCCTCGATCACGACCGGGCCCTGCGCCGCATCGCCGCCCTGATCGGCGCGATCAAGCGCACCAACTATTTCCAGCTGGACGCCGACGGTCAGCCCAAGCCGCACATCTCGATCAAGATCGCCTCGCGCGAGCTGGACGATCTGCCCCTGCCCAAACCCTATCGTGAGATTTTCGTCTGGGCGCCGCACGTCGAGGGCGTGCACCTGCGCTTTGGTCCCGTCGCGCGCGGCGGTCTGCGCTGGTCGGACCGTCGCGACGACTTCCGCACCGAGGTCCTGGGCCTGGTCAAGGCGCAGCAGGTGAAGAACGCGGTCATTGTGCCGGTCGGCTCCAAGGGCGGCTTCTATCCCAAGCAACTGCCCCGCACGACGGACCGCGAGGCCATCCAGGGCGAGGCCATCCGCGCCTATCGCACCTTCCTGTCCGGCCTTCTGGACATCACCGACAATATCGCCGCCGATGGTTCGGTGACCCATCCGGCCAATGTCATCGCCTGGGAGGGCCACGACCCCTATCTGGTCGTGGCCGCCGACAAGGGCACGGCGACCTTCTCCGACATCGCCAACGGCGTCTCGGCCTCCTACGGCTTCTGGCTGGGCGACGCCTTCGCCTCGGGCGGCTCCATCGGCTATGATCACAAGGCCATGGGCATCACGGCGCGCGGCGCATGGGAGGCGGTCAAGCGCCACTTCCGCGAGATGGGCAAGGACATCCAGACCCAGCCCTTCACCATGGTCGGCGTCGGCGACATGTCCGGTGACGTCTTCGGCAACGGCGTCCTCCTGTCCAAGGCCACGCGTCTGGTCGCCGCCTTCGATCACCGAGACATCTTCATTGATCCGAACCCGGATCATGTGACCAGCTGGACCGAACGCAAGCGTCTGTTCGACCTGCCGCGCTCGTCCTGGCAGGACTATGACAAGGCGCTGATCTCGGAGGGCGGCGGCGTCTTCTCGCGCTCGGCCAAGTCGATCCAGCTGACGCCGCAGATCAAGGCGGCCCTGGACATCGCCGAGGACGAGCTGGACCCGGTCAGCCTAATCCGCGCCATCCTGAAGGCGCCGGTCGAACTGCTCTATCTGGGCGGCATCGGCACCTATGTGAAATCGGCGGCCGAAACCGACGCCCAGGTCGGGGACAAGGGCACCGACGCCCTGCGCATCAACGCCGACGAACTGCGGGTCAAGGTGGTGGGCGAGGGCGCGAACCTCGGCTTCACCCAGGCGGGACGCATCGCCTTCGGTCAGGCCGGCGGCCGCATCAACACCGACGCCATCGACAACTCCGCCGGGGTCGACACCTCCGACCACGAGGTCAACATCAAGATCCTGGTCGGCTCGGCCGTGACCAACGGCGTCCTGCCGGCCGAGGAGCGCACGCCGCTTCTGGCCTCCATGACCGACGAGGTCGGCCTCAAGGTGCTGGCCCACAACTACGACCAGACCCTGGCCCTGACCCTGCAACAGGCCGAAGGCGTCGGCGCCCTGGACGCTCAGCAGCGGTTCATGCAGAGCCTCTCGGCGCGCGGAAAGCTCGACCGCAAAGTCGAGGGCCTGCCCAACGACGCCCGCGTCAAGGAGCTGATGACGGCGGGCATCCCGCTGGCGCGGCCCGAGCTGGCCGTCCTGATGGCCTACGCCAAGCTGGAGCTGTCGGACGATATCGTCGCCTCTCAGGCGCCCGAGGATCCCTTCTTCGAACAGATCCTGGTCCGCTACTTCCCCGAGGCCTTGGCCCGGTTCGAACCGGAGATGAAGAGCCACCGTCTGCGGCGCGAGATCATCGCCACCGTCATGGCCAATGAAGTCGTCAACATGTGCGGCCCGACTTTCCCCGACCGCCTGCGCGGCTCGGCGGAATGCGACACCACCGCCCTGATCATCGCCTTCGAGGCCGCGCGCCGCGTCTTCCGTCTGGACGAAGCCTGGGACGCCGTTTCGGCCCTGGACCGCAAGATTTCGGCCGAGGCGCAGATCGCCCTCTATCAAGAGATCGCCGTCGTCCTGCGTCGTCAGACCTTCTGGCTGGCCCGCCGCGCCAAGGGCGGTCTGTCGGTCCAGGCCCTGATCGACCGCTATCGTCCGATCGCCGACGCCTTGCAGGCCGAGGGCGCGCCGGTCCTTTCGCGCTTCGAACAGGGGCGTCTGGATGCGCGCGTCAAACGCTTCGCCGACCACGGCGCGCCAGAGGATCTGACCCGCAGCATCGCCATCATGCGCCCCCTCGTCGCCGCCTCCGACATCGGGGATCTGGCGCACGAGGCGAACTGGCCGGTCGCAGCCATGGCGCGCCTGTATCACCAGGTGGGCGCCGCCTTCGACTTCGACCGTCTGCGCGCCGCAGCCGGCTCCATTCCGTCTGCGGATCATTTCGATCGTCTCGCCGTCCGTCGTCTGATCGAGGACCTGATGAACGAGCAGGCGGCCCTGACCCGCGCCGTCGCCCGCGCGTCCGATCCGTCGGTTGGCGTCAGCGAGGACGCGGCGGAGGCCGCCGTGGACGCCTGGATCGGCTCCAAACAGGCGACGGTCGAGGGCGTGCGCGCTTCGGTGGACGAGATCGAACAGTCGGGCTCGGGATGGACCTTCGCCAAACTGACCATCGCCAATGCGACGATCCGCGATCTGGCGACGGCGGCCGTGAATGGTTGAGCAGCGGGTCTTCGCTTGACGAAGCCGCCGTCTCACGGCCTCTTCAGCCGCTGATCAGGCTGGGGAGGCCGCAATGCCGAGAAAATTCCTCGTCGTCGTCGACGACAGTCCGGAGTTCGAGGCCGCCCTGCGGTTTGCCTCGCGCCGGGCGAAATCGACGGGCGGGCGCGTGGTCATGCTGCGCGTCCTGCCGACCGACAGCGACGCCCACTGGTCGGGCGTGCGCGAGGAAATCGAACGCCAGCAACGCCAGGAGGCGGAAATTCTGCTCAACCGCCTGGGCGAGGAGGCGCAGACCCGCTCCGGCGCCGCGCCGGTCTTCCTGATTGAAAAGGGCGAAGCCCAGGCCGCGATCAAGAAGGTCGTCGCCGCCGACCCTGAGATCAAGATCTTGGTGCTGGCCGCCGGAACCAGCTCGCGCGGCCCCGGCCCGCTGGTCTCGGCCATCATCAAACAGGGCGCGCAGATCGGCGGCCGCAAACTGCCCGTCACCATCGTCCCCGGCGAACTGACCGAAGACGAGATCGAAGACCTGGCCTAGCCCTCGGCCGGCGGCTGGGCGGCACGCAGCTTGTCGCGCAGCGCCCCCAGGCCTTGGCGCAGGTCGGTCAGGGCTTCGGGCGTCATCTCGGTGGCGTCCAATACCGATTGCGGCAGGCAGGCGGCCTCGACAGCCAACGCGCGTCCTGCGTCGGTCAGGCTGACGCGCACCACCCGCTCATCCGCCTTGTCGCGGGCGCGCGTCACCAGCCCGGCCGCCTCCAGTCGTTTGATCAGAGGGGTCAGGGTGTTGGATTCCAGAAACAGCTGCTCGCCCAGTCGGCCAACCGTCTGTTCGTCCTCACGCCAGAGCAGGGCCATGGCCAGGAACTGCGGATAGGTCAGGCCCATCCGGTCCAGCAGCGGCTTGTAGAACCGGTTGAACGCCAGGTTCGCCGAATAGGCGGCGAAACACAGCATGTCGTCGACGGCCATGGCGGCAGGCGAGGGGGCGGGTGAGCTCATAGGCCAATAATAATCGCACGCGATACAATCGCAAGCTTGACGCCTCCTACCCGGCGCACTAAATCACGGCACGCGATTAAATCGCGCACGACATTTATGGCCTTTCGGAGCTGATTTCCATGTCCACCAACACCCTGTACCGCACCACCGCCGTCGCAAAGGGTGGCCGCGACGGCCGTGCCGCCACCACCGACGGCGCCCTGGATGTCGCCCTGGGCACGCCCAAGGAGCTGGGCGGCGCCGGCGTCGGCAACAACCCCGAACAGCTGTTCGCGGCTGGCTATGCCGCCTGCTTCCTTGGCGCCATGAAGTTCGTCGCCTCTCAGGGCGGTTACGCCAAGGTGCCTGCCGACGCCGCCGTAAGCGCCACGGTCGGCATCGGTCCGCGCAGCGACAGGGGCTTCGGACTTGAGGTGGCGCTGGAGGTCAGCCTGCCAGGCGTGGATCGCGCCGATGCCGAAGCCCTTGTCGCCGAGGCGGATACCGTCTGCCCCTATTCGCACGCCACGCGGGGCAATATCGCGGTGACCCTGACCGTCGCCTAACCCTTCGGGACCAGGCGCCACATTCGCAAGGGGTGGCGCACGGTCCCGGCCTCGGCCCCCGCGCGGCCGCCGCGCCCCATATAGAGGTCGGCGCGCACCGGTCCGCGAATGGCCGATCCCGTGTCCAGCGCCATGGCCAGACCGCGATAGCTGGCCGTGGCGCCGCGCAGATTGCCCCCATCGGCCTCCAGCCAGACCAGTTCGCCATAGCGCCAGTGCGCCGGATCGACCGCAATGGCCCGCCGCTCGGTCAGGGGCACGCCCGCCGCCCCCGCCGGATGGCCGTCATCGTCCGAGTCCAGCCGGAAGAAGATGTAGCGTGGGTTCAGCGCCATGACCGCCTGCGCCTCATAGCCGCGGTGGCTGGCCAGCCAGTCCCGGATCGCGTCGCCAGAGGTGCCGTTCTGCGGCAACAATCCCTGCTGCGCCATTGGTCGGGCGATGCCCACGAACGGCTTGCCGTTGTCGGCGGCATAAGCGGCGCGGCCGCGCGTGCCGTCCTCGAACGTCAGATAGCCCGACCCCTGGATCTGTAGAAAGAACAGGTCCTCGGCCCGCATCCAGGCCAAGGCTTGCTCGGGCCGTGCGGCGGATTCGATATAGGTCCGGTCGCCGGCCGCGCGTGGATTGGCGGGCTTGGGCAGGACGGGGGCCGAGAACTCGGCGTCCGGTCGTCGCCGCGCCGGATATTCGGGCGCGAAATAGGAGGTCAGCAGGCCCGGTCGCCCGTCCGGCGTCTGAGCCGGGATCGCGCTGAAGCTGGCCTCGAAGAAGGCGCGCGCCTGCGACGGCGTGATCGTCATCGTCGTCGCCATGGCCTTGGCGCGTCCGCAGACCCGGCGGGCGGCCTCGTCACGCGCCGCGCCGCACCCGTCCACATAGGCCCGGAAGGCGGCCAGATGGTCCTCCTGGCTCCAGCCCGGCAGTACGGCGGGGCTCAGGGCGTCAGACGGCGTGGGAGGCGGGGTCGGATTGGGCGAGGGCGTATAGGGAACCGGCCCCGTCTGAGGCCCTGTCGTCCCTGTCGCGCCAGTCGGCGTCATCGGCCCGGTCGAACAGGCCGCGACAGCCAGGGCGGCCGTCAGCGTCGCCAGTCCGCCCGACCGGCCGCGAACCGCCATCAGGCGTTGGCCGGCTCGACGCGCGCCAGGACCCAGTTCGGGTCCGTCGCGCCCAGGGTGCGTTCGAAGGTCCAGTGTTCGGCCGTGCGGCGTTCCTCCACCAGCGGCTCGCCCGTTGTCGCGTCCGCCGTTTCGCCCGAGGCCTTGGTCACCCGACTGCGCAGTTCGGCCAGGAAGCGCACCTTGGCCACGGCCTTGTCGCCCTCGGCGACCGCGCCTTCCAGATCGGCCCGGGGCGGATACAGGAACTCGACCGTCTCGGTCTCGCCACGCGTCTCGCGCGCCGCGATGCCGGCCTCGAACGAGGCGAAGACGTTGGGCTTCAGCAACGGCTTCAGCGCGGCACGGTCGCCGGCGGCGTAGCCGCGGACGATGGTCTCATAGGCCTGGCGCGCGCCGTCCAGGAAACGGGCCGGGTCGAACGCCGGATCGCGCGCTTTCAGGCTGGCGATGGAGGCCAGGGTCGCCGGGTCGATCGCCGCGACCTTGGGCGTTTCGGCCTGGGCCGGGCCGGGCGGCGCGATCTTGGCGTCTTCCTGCGGCTGACGGCCCACCCGCTTGCCCAGCACATTGTAGAGCTGGAACAGCACAAAGGCTGCGACGAAGGCGAAGACGACGACCTGGAACTGAACCGGCATGTTCAAGAGGAGATTCCTGTAGCGAACGACGGGTGCGCCAAACACTTAGTCTGGCGTGATTACGGGCTCATATAGGGTGAGGCAAGGCGAAGCGCGCCCCCAATCTCGCGCGCGACGTTGCGGCCAAGCGTCCCGGCATGGTAGTCGCGGCGCCTCATTCCGGCCTCATCGGCCCCAAACTGCGCCAAAGACCGTTTCATGACCGACGCCGCTCCTCCCGCCGAACAGCCCCAGCAAGGCGACGCCCAACAGGGCCAACCCGCCGGTCCCGGCTTCCGCATCCTGGCGCAATACGTTCGCGACTTCTCGTTCGAGAACCCGCGCGCCCCGGAATCCCTGCGCATCGACGGCAAGCCCGCAATCGACCTCGGCGTCGAAATGGCCGCCCAGGGCCGCCCCGACGGCTTGTTCGAACTGGATCTGAAGCTGTCGATCAAGGCGACGCACGAGAACCAGCCCGTCTTCCACGTCGAACTGGTCTATGGCGGCCTGTTCCAGCTGGCCAATGTTCAGGAGCAGGACATCGAGCCGCTGCTGCTGATCGAATGCCCGCGCTACCTGTTCCCGTTCGCGCGCGAGATCATCTCGGGCGCCACGGCCGACGGCGGCTTCTATCCCCCGTTCCAGCTGGACCCGATCGACTTCGCCGCCATCTACATCGCGCGCCAGCAACAGATCGCCCAGCAGCCGGTCGAAACCGGCCAGGCCTAAGCGCGCGACATGGTCGCCGCCGCGCGGCCTTCGCCTGATCCATCGAATGCCGCGGGCGAGGACATCGTCCGCGGCATTCTTCTGCGCGTCGCCGCCGCGGGCTGTTTTTCGATCATGACGGCGACGTTGAAGCTGGCGTCGCAGGACGGCGTCGCGGCGCCGGAAATGCTGTTCTATCGCGCCTTCTTCGGCCTGCCGGTGGTGTTGGCTTGGGTGCTGACCCAGCCGGGCGGCCTCTCGGCCCTGTCGACGCGCCGCCCCCTGGCTCATCTGGGACGCAGCGCCCTGGGCGTCGCGGCCATCCTGTGCCTGTTCCAGACGCTGACGCTGCTGCCTCTCGCCGACGCGACGACCCTCAGTTTCACCGCTCCGATCTTCGCCACCATCCTGTCCTTCTTCTTGCTGAAGGAGGCGGTCGGCCCGCGCCGCTGGGCCGCCGTTGCGGTCGGTTTCATCGGCGTGATCGTCGTCATGCGACCGGGCGTCGGCCATTCGGTCCTGCCGCTGGCGGGCGTGGCCTTCGCCCTGATCGGGGCGGTGCTGACGGCCGGTGTGACCATTACGCTGCGACAGCTGCGCGACACCGAACACGTCGCCGCCATCGTCTTCTGGTTCTTCGTCGCCTGTTCGGTCGTGGGGGCGATCCTGCTCCCCTTCGTCGGCCATTGGCACGCGCTCGGCACCTTCAGCCTGCTGATCGGATCGGGCATCGCCGGCGGCCTGGCTCAGCTGTTCATGACGGCCTCGCTGCAAAAGGCCCCGGTCGCCGTGGTCGCGCCCTTCGACTATCTCCAGGTCGTCGGCGCCATCGTCTTCGGCTGGTGGCTGATGGCCGCGACGCCCACCCTCACCACCCTGGCCGGCGCCGCCCTGATCGCGAGCAGCGGCCTCTACACCGCCTGGCGCGAACATATCCGCCGCAAGGCCAGCCTCATCCAGCCGACCGCGCCGCTGGTTTAGGGCGTCAGCGCCCCGTCGATCCGAAACCGCCAGTCCCGCGCGCGGTCTCGTCCAGCGTCTCGACCTCGATCCATTCCGCGCGCTCATGCCGGGCGATCACCAGCTGGGCGATGCGGTCGCCGCGGCGGATGACGAAGGGCTCGGCGCCGATGTTGGCCAGGATCACGCCGCACTCGCCGCGATAGTCGCTGTCGATGGTCCCCGGCGCATTGGGGCAGATGATGCCGTGTTTGAGCGCCAGTCCCGAGCGCGCCCGCACCTGAGCCTCATAGCCCAGCGGCAGGGCGATTTTCAGCCCCGTGGGCACCAGCATCCGCTGACCCGGGGCCAGGGTCATCGGCTGATCCTCGGGCACGGCGGCGCGCAGGTCCATGCCCGCCGAACCGGCCGTCTCATAGGCGGGGAGGGGAAGGCCTTCGGAATGCGGCAGGCGCAGGATCTGGATCGAGGTCTCAGTCATTCGGGGGCCTTGAAATGATCGGCGATGCGGGCGGCGACAGCCCGGGCGATGGCGGTCTTGGACTGGCGCGGCCAGGTCTCGGTCCGATCGGCGGTGACCAGCAGTACGGCGTTGCCGTCCGATCCGAACACGTCGTCGGACACGTCGTTGCCCAGGATCCAGTCGCAGCCCTTTCGCGAAAGCTTGGCGCGCGCATTGGCCTCCAAATCCGTCGTTTCGGCGGCGAAGCCGATGACCAGAGCCGGGCGGTTCGGACCGGGCGCGGCGACGCCGGCCAGGATGTCGGGGTTCTCGATCAAGGCCAGGGTCGGCGGGCCGCCGGGTCCCTTCTTGATCTTGCCGCCGGCGATGGTGTCGACGCGCCAGTCGGCGACGGCCGCCGACAGCACGGCGATGTCGGCGGGAAGGGCGCTCTGCGTCGCCGCCTGCATCTCCAGCGCGCTCTCGACATCGATCCGCGTCACGCCGGTCGGCGCCGCCAGCGCCGTCGGCCCCGACACCAGCGTCACCTCGGCCCCCAGCTCGGCCAGGGCGGCGGCGATGGCGTAGCCCTGTTTGCCGCTGGAGCGATTGGTCAGGCCCCGCACAGGATCGATCGGTTCGAACGTCGGCCCGGCGGTGACCACGGCCTTGCGTCCCTTGAGCGGTCGTCCGGCCACGCCTGCCAGCAGGCCCACAATGGCCTCCAGGATCGCGGCCGGCTCGGCCATCCGGCCCGGTCCGTATTCGCCGCAGGCCATCTCTCCGTCATCCGGCCCCACCACCGCCACGCCGTGAAAGCCCGGAAAGGCCTTTAACCGCTCCATATTGGCCTGGACCGCCGGATGCTCCCACATCCGCACATTCATCGCCGGCGCCAACAGCACCCGCTTGTCCGTGGCGATCAGGGTGGTCGAGGCCAAGTCGTCGGCCAAACCATTCGCCGCCTTGGCGATCAGCCCCGCCGTCGCCGGCGCCACCACCACCAGATCGGCCCAGCGCGACAGCTCGATATGCCCCATGCTGGTCTCGTCGTCCGGGTGGAACAGGCCCGACCGCACCGGATGACCGCTCAGCGCCGCCAGCGACAGGGGCGTCACGAACTCGGTCCCGGATTCGGTCAGGATCACCCGCGTCTGCCCGCCCGCCTTGGCGATCAGCCGCACCAGCTCCAGCGCCTTATAGGCCGCGATGCCGCCGCCCACGATCAGCAGGATCTTGCGGTTTAAAAGGGGGCGATTGTCCATGCCCACGGTCTAGCCGCCGCGTGTGACGCCGTCGAGACGAGAACATTGCACGAACAATAAAGTTGTGCTTTCGTCGCGTCCAGCGGGTATCTGGAGGGAGGAATGAGAATGCTGACGAGGGGAGGGACCGCGCTGGTCCTGTGCGGTCTGCTGGCGCTTGCCGGCTGCGACAATAGCTCGGCGGTCGAGACGCGAGAAAGAACCACGACCACGACCACGCCCATCGCTTCGGCTGGTCCGGTGGACGTCTCGGTCTCCACAACGACGACCGAGGAGGTCAAACCCGTCCTGACCGCCAATCGGCGCGAAACCGTCGACGCCAAGATCGCCCGTCTCTACGACCGCAACGGCGCAGACTTCGGCGCGCGCTCAGCCGAGGATTATCTGACCAAGGTCACGGCTTTCACGACAAAGCCTCCGCGCGACGCCGAGACCGTCAAACGGCCCAATGGCGACACCCTGATCTATCAGGCCTCGACCAACACTTTCGCCGTGGTGGCCCGCAACGGGTCGCCGCGCACCATGTTCAAACCGACGACGGGCGCCGACTACTGGGCCGAGCAGAAGGCGGCGGCGCCCACGTTCGGCCAGCGGCGCCAATCGACGGGCGCGGCGGGCTGATATAGAGGGCGGGCTTCCACCAAGGATCTCGCCCCATGTCCGATACGGCCGAACCCAAGACCCCGCTGCTAAAAACCGCCCTGATCTATGATTTCGACGGCACCCTGGCGCGCGGCAATATGCAGGAGGTGTCTTTCATCCCCTCCGTCGGCATGGGCATCGGCGCCTTCTGGGAAGAGGCCGAGCGCCTGACCAAGGACGCCGACGGCGACGGCATCCTGATGTACATGCAGCTGATGCTGCACCACGCGCGTCAGAACGGCGCCCCGGTGACGCGTGAGACGCTGCGCCAGCACGGCGAGGCCGTGGCCCTGTTCGAGGGTCTGAAGGACCTGAGCTGGTTCGACCGGATGAACGCCTTCGGCGCAAAGTACGGGCTGGAGATCGAACACTACATCATCTCCGCCGGGCTGGAGGAGATGATCGACGGCACGCCGATCCGCCCCGCCCTGACCCACGTCTTCGCCTCCCACTATGTCTATGACGACAAGGGCGAAGCCGCCTGGCCGGCGGTCGGCGTCAACTACACCACCAAGACCCAGTATCTGTTCCGCATCAACAAGGGTGTGAAGAACCACTGGGAGCACGAACGCATCAACCACTTCATCCCCGACGACGAGCGCGCCGTGCCCTTCGACCGGATGATCTTCATCGGCGACGGCGACACCGACGTGCCGACTATGAAGATGATGCACACCAAGGGCGGTTTCTCGATCGCCGTCTATGACCCGCGCTCCAACGAGCGGGATCAGAAGAAGGTCTATTCCCTGATCTCCGAGGACCGGGTGAACTTTGTCGCCGCCGCCGACTATCGTGAGGGATCGGCCTTGGATCTGATCGTCAAGGGGCTGGTGGGCCGCATCGCCATCAACGCCGGCTCCATGCCCGCCGACACGGCGGACTAGCCCGGCCGATCAGCGCCCGCCGGCCCTCAGCCAAGCGTCGCGCGCGGGGATCAGCCTCGCCGGCGCCAGGCCTCTCAGCGACTTGGCCCCGGTCTGCCTCAGCCCGGCCTCCTGCCCGCGCTGCCAGACGAGGGTGGCGGGATAGGCGACGCCTGCGGCCACATCGACCACCACCACCTCGCGCGGCAAGGCCCCGCCCCGGTCCAGCCGCAGCTTCATCCCCGCGTCCGACAGATCGACGATCAGACACGCCGTCTCCAGGCCGGGCGCGCAGATGACGCCGCGCGCGTTTGCGGGTCGGCGCGCGCCCATGCGGCGGTCGGGCTCGACGGCGGGCTTGGATCCAAACAGGCTCATGGTCCGATAACGCACAGATGCGGCTCAGGCGCCAAGCCCGCCTTCAAGGCTGCGAACCCCGCGGTCCCGGTCCAGAGCGACGATCAGGTCCGCCTCCACGCCGCCCGTCATCATATGCCGGCTGAGGCGCTCATAATGCTGGATGAAGACCGCCAGGGCCGCGCGTCGCTCGGGTGATACGGCGTCCTGCCCCATCAATCCCGCCTCCTGCTCGCAGCGCCAGTCCAGCACGACATCGAACCCCGGCGCCTTCAGAAAGATCAGGGCGTCCAGCCGCGCGCGCAGGCGGCCATAGGGCTGACCCAGCGCCGCATTGACCGTCCTGCGCCACTCGCCCTCGACATCCTGCCGGGCCTCCAGGGTGTTGATCGGTGCAACCAGATCCGTCTCAGCCTGCGGCGTCGCGCCAAGACACCATCCCTCCAGCACAATGACCCGCGGCCGACCCTTCACGACAGGCCAGTCCGCCTCGGCCGCCCGGTCGTCGGCCAGCTTGTCGAAACGCGGCAGAGGCGTCAGATCGTCCGGCGCCGCCGCCTGCAACCGATCCAGCAGACGGTTCAGAAGGCCCAGGTCATGCGTCCCCGGCGGCCCGCGCGTGGCGAACAGCGGATGCACCCGCGCCGCCATGGCCGCCCGCTCCGCCTTCGTCAGGTAGACGTCGTCCAGCGACAGGCTCGCCCCGCCGAACCGCTCGGCGACGGCTTTGGCCAGGGTCGATTTTCCCGAACCCTGCGATCCCGCGATCCCCAGGATCGGCGGCGGACCGTCTTGGCCCATCGCCTCGGTGCGCGGGTCGATCCATCGGCCGATCTGGTCGATCAGCCCCGCGTCGATCATTTCAGTGCTGGTTTTCCGGCAACCGCACGATCAGGCCGTTCAGCGCGTCCGACACCCGGATCTGGCACGACAGGCGGCTGTTCGGCTCGACCTCTTCGGCGAAGTCCAGCATCGACTCTTCCATCGCCGACGGCTTGCCCGTCACCTCGAGCCAGGCGTCGTCGACATAGACATGGCAGGTGGCGCAGGCGCAGGCCCCGCCACAGTCCGCGTCGATGCCCGGCACATTGTTGCGGATCGCGCCTTCCATAACGCTCAGCCCCGACTTCACGTCGACGACGTGCTCGGTTCCGTCATGCTCGATATAGGTGATGCTGGCCATGCGCCGCTCTTAAACGAGGCGGCGCCGGAGGCAAGGCCCCCGGCGCCGGATACTCAGGCCGCCTTCTTGCGGCTCGGCGCGACCATCAGCTTCTTGGTCTCGGCGATGGCCTTGGCCGGGTTCAGACCCTTGGGGCAGACCTGGGCGCAGTTCATGATCGTGTGGCAGCGATACAGTTTGAACGGGTCTTCCAGGTCGTCCAGACGCTTCTGGGTCGCGTCGTCGCGGCTGTCGGAAATCCAGCGATAGGATTGCAGCAGCGCCGCCGGGCCGAGGTATTCTTCCTGGTTCCACCAGTAGCTGGGGCACGAGGTCGAGCAGCAAGCGCACAGGATGCACTCGTACAGGCCGTCCAGCTTCTCGCGCTCGGCCGGGGTCTGCAGACGTTCCTTCTCGGGGTCCGGCTCGTCCGATTGCAGATATGGCTGGATCGAGTCGTACTGGGCGTAGAACAGGCTCAGGTCCGTCACCAGGTCCTTGACCACCGGCTGGTGGGGCAGGGGGGAGATGGTGATGTTGTTGGACGCGCATTCGTCCCAGCCCTTGGTGCAGGCCAGGGCGTTGCGCCCGTCGATGTTCATCGAGCACGAGCCGCAGATGCCCTCGCGGCACGAGCGCCGGAACGACAGGGTCGGATCGATGGTGTTCTTGATGTGGATCAGGGCGTCCAGCAGCATCGGGCCGTGGTCGCCGGTCGGCACCTCGTAGGTGTCCCAGCGCGGATCGGCGTCGGTTTCCGGATCGTAGCGATAGACCTTGTAGGTCTTCACGTCCTTGGAGCCCGGCGCGGCCTTGTGGACCTTGCCGGTCGTCGGCTTGGAGCCTCTGGGGAGAGTAAGCTGGACCATCTTAGTAAACCCGCGCCTTCGGTTCGATATACGCGATGTCGTCGGACATGGTGTAGTTGTGGACCGGACGATAATCGATCTGGACCTGCTCGCCCGGACGCTTCCACGCCAGGGTGTGCTTCATCCAGTTGACGTCGTCGCGATCGGGATAGTCCTCGCGGGCGTGGGCGCCGCGCGATTCCGTGCGGTTCAGGCCGCCCTCGATCGTCACCATCGCCTGGGCGATCAGGTTGTCGTACTCCAGCGTCTCGACCAGGTCCGTATTCCAGATCAGGCCGCGATCGGTGGTCTTGATGTCGGCGCCGGCCGCCTCGATGGCGCGCAGCTTGTCGGTGCCCTGTTGCAGGGTCTCGCCGGTGCGGAACACCGCCGCATCGGCCTGCATCGCGCGCTGCATCGACAGACGCAGCTCGGCGGTCGGGGTCGAGCCGTCGGCGTAGCGGAAGCGGTCCAGGCGGGCCAGGTGCTGGTCGGTCTGGCTCTTGGAGGCCGACGGCACGGCCGAGGCCTTGTCGACGACTTCACCGCAGCGCAGGCCGACGGCGCGGCCGAACACCACCAGGTCGGTAAGGGAGTTGGAGCCCAGGCGGTTGGCGCCGTGCACCGAAACGCACGCCGCCTCGCCCACGGCCATCAGGCCCGGAACCAC